>DATIPJ010001160.1:0-15215 GCA_035472155.1 Kofleriaceae bacterium | reverse complement strand
CGTCATGAGGAGCGCCGGGCCGGCGTGAGCGGCGTCGGTCGTCGAGCCAAGGACGCGGGGCGCAGGGACGTCGCTGCGCTCGAGGGCGGCGAGCACGGCTGCCTCCGACACCACCGCGCGCGCGGCGTCCCCCGCGTGCTCGGCCTGGGGGACCCACCGGCGCAGGACGTGGTGCGCGCGCCGGCCGTTGCGCTCGACCGCGAGCCGGTGCACCGACGAGGTGATCCCGCCGGTGAGCCGCCGCCATCCGACGACGCGGGCGCCGCGCCCGACGGTCCGCTCGACCCATCTCAGCGTCTGGGCCGGCGGTCGCATCTGGAGCGGGTGCACGGCGCCATTGTGGTCTGCGAGCGCCGCGGCGTCACCTCCGTGCGCGCCCGCGTCACGCCCGGGCCGCGTGAACGATCGCTAGGGCTCCGCGTACCGCGTCGGGATGACCGTCTTCTCGTCGGCCGCCGAGCGGCCATCGCGGTCGCGCGCCTCGAGCCGCCACACGCATGGCAAGCCCCGGAACTCGTCTTCGTCGGGCAGGAACACCGGGTGACCGAAGGTCGTGCTCACCGCGAACCCACCGTCGGCATCGGCGAGCGCGGCGAGCACCCGGCGCACCGACGGCGCGCCCTGCGGCGGCGCGATCGTGAAGGTCAGCTCGAGCTGCGCTGGATCGAGGTAGCGCACGGACGCGGCGCCCCACACGATGGTGCCACCCTGGGGCCCCATCGCGATCGGCACCGCGTCGCCGTCGGTGAGCGGAACGAGCCGGGATTCCCCGAAGCCGAGCACCAGCTCCGGGGGCCCGGGATACGTCGTCCCCGGGTCGGCGCATGCCGCCACGGACACGACGATGAGAACGGCGATGCGCGGCATGGCTCCCCGCGACCTAGGCGCGTCGGCGCGCACGGCCGATCGCGAGCCCAGCACCGACGAGCCCGAGCAGCAGCATCGCCGCGGGACCGGCGCCACGCGCGGCGGTGCAGCCGCCCTCCTGCTCGACCTCGAGCTCGCCGTCGGGCGGCACGCCCAGCAGCTGCGGCGCATCGGTGCGTGCACACGCGACCTTGATCGCGTACAGGCTGGCGTCCAGCTGCGCGCGCACGCGCTGGGTGGCGACACACGCGCGCGCGGCCGGGTTCACCGAGCAATCCGTGCACTGATTGACATTGATATTCGCGATCGCCTGATGCGTCGGATCGACCGTGACGCTGCCGCCGGGCCCGAAGTTGACCTGGGCGACGCCCGCGACGCCGTCGAACGTTCCGTTGGGCGTATTGACCTTCCAGATCCCGTACACGGGCTGGCCGCCGGGGACGCCCGCGGTGGAGACGGCATTGAGCACCGCATTCGACCACTGCACGCCGCCCAGGGCGTTCTGAAATGCGGCCGTGGTCTGCGCGTTCGTGCCACCGGCGCAGAACGCTGCGGTCGCGTTCCCGTCGAGATCATAGACGCCAGCGGACACCACACTCGCACCGGCGGGCAGGTTGCCAAGGGCTTGGCCGCAGCCGCAGTTCTGCGACGGCGACGCCGCGGTCTGCACGGTCTGCAGCCGCCGCGCGTAGTACGTGACCGCACCGTCGTGGGTGATCGAGCAATCATTCTCGGGTGGGATCGTGTTGCACGCGTCGGAGTCGCGCTCCACGCCCACGGTGATCGCTGCGAATGCAACGACGCCAGAGATTGCAGTTCCGAAGATCTGTCTCATGTGATTTCCTTGTGAGGGCCCGGCGTGGGAGCTGCAAACGCGCTGCCCATCGGTACCGGCGCGATCACAGGGGATAGCGGTCGATCGCTGCTTGCCGCGGCCCGCAGCTGCAGGCGCGCGCCTGCAGCACCGTCGGTGACGAGCGTCTGCGATCCGGTGGATCGCCGCGCGCGCGGGTGCGCTGTCCTGGCCCGCTCCGTGCTCGAGCGACTGCCCATGATCTCGATGTGTGCGGTTGGGTTGATTCGGCGCGACGGTACACGTGCGGTGGTGGAGTGCGCCTCCGGGGAGCAATCCCCATGATCGCGCGCGGAGCGCTGTGCATGGCTGTGTGTACAACGGCGTGCGCAACCGCGTGTGCAGCCGCGTGCGCCACCTCGAACGACGACGCGCCCGCCGCGTGGTCGACCGTGTTCAGCGAGCTCGATCGAGTCGCGCTGTCCGTGTGGAGCGGCCACCCCGATGACGTTTACATCGTCGGCGGTGGGCTCGGCGCGTCGGGCGCCAGCGCGCTCGCGCTTCACTGGGACGGATCGCGCTGGCGCGACCTCGCGCCCGGACGTGAGCAGACGCTCTGGTGGGTCACCGGCGTGCCCGAGCACCCGAACGACGTGTGGATGGTCGGCGAAGCGGGAACGGTGCTTCGATGGGACGGCACGTCGTTCGTGTCGATCGCATCTCCGACCCAGGCCACGCTGTTCGGGGCGTGGGCCGCGGCACCCGACGATGTCTGGATCGTCGGCGGCATTCCCGGTGCGGGCAAGGCGGTCGACAACGACGTCGTCCTGCACTGGGACGGGCAGCACCTCGTCCGCGATGACACCCTGCCGCGGCGAGGGACGGCGCTGCTGAAAGTCTGGGGATCCGACCCAGGCGAACTGTGGGTCGTCGGCGAGCACGGCGCGCTGTGGCACCGGACGCAAGGTCGATGGGACGACCACTCGATGACCTCATCGACGCTGTTCTCCGTGCATGGCTGCGGTCGCGACGACGTCTACGCCGTCGGTGGCTCGCAGCTCCTGCACTTCGATGGCAGCGCGTGGTCGCAGGTCGGTCCGTCGATCTACGGCTCTGCGATCGGCGTGGTCTGCGGCCGGAGCGGTGCGCTGATCACCGGCGCGGGCGGGCTCAAGCTGCGCTGGGACCGGCTGTCGGGAGCGTGGCACGACGACCAGCTCGTCGCGCCCTGGGACACCGACTTCCATGCCGCGTGGATCGATGCCGAGGGCGGCAACTGGGTCGCGGGAGGCAATTTCAACCAGGCGAGCCAGGACGTGCCGCGGGTCGGCATCGTCGCGTACTACGGCGCGCGACCACCGCCGGCCGATGGCAGCATCCGATGATCGCTGGCTGCGCGTCGCTCAGAAGTGGCCGGATTGGGTGAAGCTCTGGCCGCCGGTGGTATAGGTCACGTCGAAGGTGTCGCCGGTGGTCGGGTGAAGCGTGCCCGAGCCGCTGCTCTGTGCGGCGAAGATGCGGTTGCTGCCTGCGCCGAGAGTCTGGCCCGCGCCGAGCGTGTACTGGTAGGTCACGGTGGCCGCGGTGCTGCTGTTGCTCTGCGCGATCTGGCCACCGATGGTGTTGTACTGGCCGGAGAAGCTGACGCCGGTGGTTCGCTGCACGCGGATCGTGACGCTGAGCGCGGTGAGGCTCGCCGTGCTGCTGACCTGGAGCTGCTCCTCGTTGAACCAGGGGCCGTTTGCAGCGACCACCGGCGTGAAGGTCACATTTCCGGTGCCGCCGACCGGATTGATCGTCAGGCCGACGGAGGTGGTCCGGGTCAGGCCGCCGCCTGCGCCGGTGACGGTGGCGGTCGCGTTGCCAAGGGCGGCGGTGGCGGATGCGCATACGGTGAGCGCGCTCGACGCGCCTGTGGTGGACGTCGGATTGAAGGTGGCGGTGACGCCGGTGGGTAGGCTCCCGGTGCTGAACGCGACCGCCGCTGAGAATCCGCCGGTGCGGGTGATCCCGATCGTGCTGGTGCCGCATGCACCGCGGGTGATCGCCACGCTGGACGGCGTCGCGGCGATGGCGAACGACGGATCCTGCGGCGCCCCCGCCTCGAGGACGGACTGCATGGCCGTGTATGCGGGTTTGATCTGATAATTCATGTCGAACATCAGGGCGTCGCCGAAGCCGCTGAAGACGCCGGGGACCCACGAGAACTTGTCGGTGAAGCCCCAGGACACGACGGCGGAGCAGTTGGGCTCCGCCAGGCAGAAGGTGATGGCATCGCCGTACGCGAGCGCCTGCTGCTGCAGCTCCTGCGCATCGGACGGTAGCTGGATCCGGACGTCCATCTCGGTGATCGAGACCTCGAGGCCGAGGGCGCCCAGGCGGCGCGCGTTGGTCTGGTTGGCGCTCGTGATGCGGAACGGGTTGATCTTGTGCATCTGCCAGCCGACGCCGCCGATCGGAACGCCCTGGTTGACGAGACCGCTGACCAGGCTGAACACGCCATCGGACTTGGTGCCCGAGCCCTCGGCCTCGAAGTCGTTGTAGTAGAGGATCGCGTCCGGATCGGCCTCGTGGGCGAACTGGAACGCCATCGCAACGTACTCCGGACCGATGCGCTGGAACCAGAACGAGTCGGTGCGGAGCTGGCCGGTCCCGTCGGCGATCGCCTCGTTGACCACGTCCCACGCCAGGATCTTGCCGCGATAACGGCCGACGAGGGTCATGATGTGGTCGCGCATGATCGCGATGACCTGGTCGCGCGTGAAGTTGCCGCCGGTGAGCCAGCCGGGGAGCTGGCTGTGCCAGACCAGCGTGTGGCCGCGGATGGCCATACCGTTGGCCTGGGCGAACGCGACCAGCGCGTCGGTATCGGTGAAGTTGAACGTGGTCTGCGCCGGGTGCACTGCGTCGAACTTGAACGCGTTCTCCCCCACGAGCAGGTTGAACTCGCGGCTGAGGGTCTGAGTATAGATTGGCTCGTTGCGGAACGGTGTCATGTTGACGGCCGTGCCGATGAACAGTCCTTTCGCCGTAGCAGAGGTCCGTAGCGGCGCAGCGATCGCACTGGGCGCCGAGATGAGAATGAGATAGCAAATGAAAAAGAGGATGATTCTGGATGTAGCTCGATGCACAGCTCCTCCTTCTATGGCGCGCACTGCCGATGTGACAAGCGCTCGCTGATTTGCCTTACGCCTTCCGGGTTCGCGTTGTCAATGCTCTCGACGGTGGAGTGCGCATTGCAGCAAAGAGCCACATGACCTCTCACCACATCTCGAGAAGACATCACACAGCGATGTATCCCGATGTTGTAGTGAGCTGGCTCATATTGATGAACCGCTCACGCCGGATGAGCCGTTCATGGCAATCGTGAACCGCTCACGGTGATGAACCGCTCATCGCGGGGGCGGGCCCGATGGATCCTGAGGTGTGTGCGCATGCGCGCATGCGGCGCGAAGCCCGGCGCGCTGGTTGACGCGGTCGCTCGCGGTGCATAGAGCCCCGTTCGAGCGCGCGACTACCGCTCTGGAGGACATGACGTAGAACGGCGCTACCGGGCGGCGCCGGACGGCAGCACGCGATGCAGCTCACGCATCAGCTCATCGAAGGTGAACGGCTTCTGCAGGAAGCCCGCGATGACCGGCAGCAGGTCGGAATCGAGCTCCTCGGACCCGGCGGCGCTCATCATGATGACCGGGATATCGCGGAGCGCCGGGTCTCGCTTGAGCCGGCGCACCATCTCGTCGCCCGGCATGATCGGCATCATCACGTCGACCAGGATCACGTCGGGACGCAGCTGATCGATCGACGCCAGCGCGAGCCTGCCGTTGATGGCCGTCGCCACCTTGTGGCCGCGCATGGCCAGCAGCTCGGCCGTCATCTCGGCCAGGCCGTATTCGTCATCGACGATCAGGACGGCCCACATAGGGTGTCACCCGTAGCAGCTTCTGGGCTGCCCGATCAGGAGCCCGTCGCGCCCTTCGATCGCCTCTTCGACCTCGATTCCGCGGGCGGTGATCGTGAATTTGCGGATGCCGTTGTCGAAGTCTGCGTCTCGCGTCTTCACCACGACGATGGCCCGCGCGAGATGGCCTCCCACCTCGGTGAATCGCAAGACCAGCAGGTTCTGGCACATGCGGGAGGCATTCACGAACGGTGGCCGGATCGGGTCACCGACGATGTCCTGCGACTCCGCCGTGAACACCAGCGTCGTACCGCGCGTCATGAAGAAGTCCGCGAGCGCCGCGAAGAAGTCCTGGATCCGCTCCGGGTGGTCCTCGGTCACCTGGAAGCCGTGCATCCCGTCGATCACCACGCGCCTGGGCTGCAGCCGCTCGAAGGTCGAGACCAGGCTTGCCACCACGATGTCGACGTTCGCCTCGACGGACGATTCCCAGACGATCTCGACGGCGCCGCTGTCGATCGCGCGCACGAGAGGCTCCATGCCGAGCCGTCGCGCCTTTTCCACGATCTCGGCGGGGCGCTCGAAGAACGAGAACAGGACGCCCTTCTCCCCGGCAGCCGCTCCCGCGTTCAGGAAGTGCATGCCGAGCACCGTCTTGCCCACGCCCGACGGTCCCATCAGCATGGTGTTCGAGCTCGGGATCAAGCCTCCGCCGATGGCGTGATCCAGCACGGGGATCCCGAACGGCCGGCGATTCTCGCGCTGGGGCCGGCCCATGTCGGTCGGTGACCGCAGGATGAGCTCGATGCGCGGATACACGCTGATGCCGTCATCGTTGATCACCACCGTATGCTTGCCACCGAGCTGTGCGGCGCCGCGAAATTTTGCTACCTCGAGCGTACGGGTCGGCTTGAGCCGTACAGTCTGGTGTCCCAGCTCGAAGATGCCGTCGACCATTGTATGCTCCGCATGCAGCGGCTGTTCCTTCTCCGTGTTGGTGAGAAGCAGCATCGTGCAGTTGAACATGGCCGCGATCGACTGGAGCTCGTGTAGGCATTTCTTGAGATCTGTGGTGCTCGGCGCGACCTCCTCGGCGGTCACGAAACCGTCGACGACGATGAGCGCCGTGCGTTCCTGCGCGAGCGTGTCGCGGATGTTGCGCACCATGCCGATGAGCCCTTCGGCCTGGAGGACCTTGAACCCGCTCACGTACTTCACGCCTTTGGACACCTGCACGGGATCCACGAACGCGAGGCCCTGCAAGAACCCGAGCATCCGATCGTGGGCCTCCGTGAGGAGCGTGTAATAGATCGCTTGACGCTGATTCGCGGCCTGATGAAAGCAGATCTGGTTTGCGAAGATCGTCTTTCCAGCGCCGGCGCTGCCCTGCACGATGTACACGCCGCTCTCGAACAAACCGCCTCCGAGCAGCCGGTCGAGGCCGGCAATGCCCGTGGGAATCCGGTTGAGTCGCTTGAACTTCGTCATCGGGACCTCGGAATCGTGACCGCAATGGTGGTTCCAGCCCCGACCTGGCTCGCGAGGGCAATGTGGCCGCCCATCGCATCGATGTTGCGCTTCACCAGCCACAGGCCGATGCCGAACCCCGTGTGCTTGGTATGCGCTGACAGGCGCTCGAACTTGCGGAACACCGCGTCCTGTTCCTCAGGTGCGATTCCTATGCCGTGGTCGGCGACCGAGAACGTCGCGGTGTCCTCATCACCGGAGATCCTCACGTCGACGGGCGCCCCCGCGCCGTACTTGAGCGCGTTGGACACCAGGTTCCAGATCACCTGCTCGAGGCGCATCCGGTCCCAGAACCCGGTCTGCGGCTGAGGCTGCAGCGGTTCGAGGCGAACCTCGCAGCGACTGTGCTCGATCAGCGGTCTCATCTCCGCCAGCGTCTGGCGCACGAGCAGCGACAGATCCGCCAATTCCGGACGAAGGTCCATCATGCCCGCGCGGAGCCGCGAGAAGTCGAGCAGGCGATCGAGGTCTCGCCGGAGGCGCTCGACGTACCCGCGCAAACCCGTCACCCGTGTGACGAGGCTCGCCTTCTCGAGGGGCTCGCTCATCAGCTCGTCGAGGAGGGCCTCGACTGAGAGCAGGATCGGCCCGAGAGGATTTCGAAGCTCGTGCGCGATCACCGCGAGGAAGCTCTCCCGAAACTGCAGTAGCTCGCGAAGGCGCCGCAGCTCCTGATCCTGCTCGTCGGAGTCGGCTACCACGTCAACGGCTTACCTCCGCGCTACCGGCCCGACAATCGGAGCTTTCCGCAAGCTTGCGTGTTTGTAGCCAGATACCTCTCTGTGCGCCGATGCGCAGGACAGTGAACAGGAGCGCACGGTGTTCACGGGGATCAGGCCCTCGTCGCAATCCGTATTTCCACAGGAGCCGGTAGAAGTAGATGCGATCGATGCCGGCGATCCGCGCGGCGGCCGTGACGTTGTCGCCCGCGGCGACGAGGGCCTGTCGCAGGTAGGCGCGCTCGAAGGTGCGCACGTGCTCGTCGCTACTACAGTTGTAGGAATACCGGCGGCCGCACGGCGGTTGGGGGTGACCATGCGCCCCACCCTGCTCGCGATCGGCGTCAGCGCTGCGTGCCATGCGCCGTCCCCGCCACCGAAGGCGCCCGAGGCGGCGTGCGCCGCGGCGCTGCCCGCCCTCGCCGCCAAGCACACGCGCAACGTCACGCGGATCTATCTCGCGACGCTCGAGCTCGCGGGCGAGAAGCTCACGATCGGCGCGCCGGCGCCGCTCACGGACAAGCGAGGCTACGTGAACCAGCCGGCCTTCGATGCCGACGGGGCAGGCCTGTACTTCACGTGGCGTCCCGAGGGTGGCCAGGCGGACATCTGGCACCACGAGGTCGCCAGCGGCAAGGAGCGGCCGATCACGTGCACGTCCGAGGAGGAATACAGTGCAACGCCGACCCGCGATGGGCTGATCGCGCTGCGCATCGTCGCGGATGGCTCGCGGGCGCTGGTGCGGCTGGGACCCGATGGACAGACCCGCGAGCGCCTGTTTCCCGGCGTCGCCGACCTCGGCGCATACCTGTGGATCGACGACGCGCACGTCGCGATGTTCTTCGGCGGTGCGGACGGCACGCGGCTCGCGATCGGCGACGCGAGGAGCGGTGCGATGCGCGATGTCGCCACCGGCGTCGCCGCGGCGATGACCGCGACGGCCGGCGGCGGAGCGCTGGGGTATGTCGAGCAGCGAGCGGACTCGGCGCAGCTGATGCGACTCGATCTGACGACCGGGGCGATCGTGCCGGTGGTGACGCTGCCCGATGGGGTCGAGAAGTTTGCCTGGCTCGGGGATGGCTCGGTGCTCGCGGGCGCCGGACGAACGATCGTCCGGGCCTCGGCTGCGGACCCGACCTGGCGCGAGGTCGGCCGCTTCGACGACCGGCTCGAGGGGACGATCACGCGCGTGATCGCCGGCGCGGGGCGGCTTGCGATCGTCACGCGCGTCGAGTGATCGGCGTGCCTGGTACAACCGCTGGTGCACCAGGCACAAGCGCACGTGGCGCGGTCGCCGCGCCGTGGCACGATCCGCCGCACATGCGACGCCGGATCGTGCCTCGTGCGCTGCTGGCCGGTGTCCTCGCGGCGTGCGCTGCCGCGCCTGCGACGTCGGTCGCGCCGGCGCCGCGCGCGCCGCCCGAGACGCCCGTGCTCGCCGAGGCCGCGGCGTACGAGAGCGCGGCGCGCGTTGCGCGGAGCAAGTTCATCGCAGAGGACTACGCCGGATCCGTCGAGGCATTCCGGCGCGCGCTGACCGTCAATCCGGGCGACGCGCAGGTGCAGTACTGGATCGCACGCGCGGCGATGCGAGCCAACGATCCGGCGGGGGCGGTGGCGGCGCTGCAGCAGATCGCCGACACCGGCGGCGACGTGACGCCATTTGCAGACCACTTCATCGAGCTGCGCGACCAGCCGGCGTATCGCGAGGTCGCAGCGCGGCTCGCCGCCGGCGCGGCGCGGCATCGCCACGCGGTCGAGGCGTTCCGCATCCCCGAGGCGGGGCTCCTCGTCGAGGGCATTGCCTATGACCCCGTGGGACGTGCGTTCTACGTCGGCAGCGGCACGCGGCGAAAGCTGATCAAGGTCGTCGAGGGCCGACCGCCCGAGGACTTCGTCGCGCCGCGGGCGGACCTCGATTCGATCGGCGGCGTTCGCGTCGATGCGGCGCGCCGGCGGCTGTGGGCGGTGAGCGGCACCGACGAGCGCATGGATGGCTACATCGCGGGCGAGCCCGCGCGCAACGCGCTCGTCGAGATCGACCTCGAGACCAGCGCGGTCGCCGGCATCTACCGCCTCGGCCTGCCCGGGCGGCACGTGCTCAATGACGTCGCGGTCGACGGGCGCGGCCGACCGTTTGCAACCGACACGGCCGACGGCCACCTCTATACGCTCACCGCCGACGGACAGTCGCTCGCTGCCGTGTTCGACGCCCAGCCGTACTTCCGGCCGAACGGTATCGCGGCGGATGATGCCGGCGCGGTGCTGTTCGTCGCCGACGCGACCGGCGTGCACCGCTTCGACATCGCCGCACACACCACGCGGCGGATCGCGCAACCGCCCGGCAGTGCGCTCGGCCAGCTCGACGGGATGTACTTCGTGCGCGCGGCGCACGGCGCACAGCTGGTCGGCATCCAGGGCATCGGCACCGGACGCGTGATCGCACTCGACCTGAGCCCGCGGCTCGACGCGGTGGTGCGCGTGCATGTGCTCGAGTCGGATCACCCGCGGTTCGACGGGCCGACGACCGGCGCGGTGGTGGGATCGCAGCTGTACTTCATCGCCAATAGCCAGCTGTGGGCGCCGCGCCCGCCGCGCGAAACGGTCATTCTCAAGGTCCCGCTCGACGCGCGGTGAGCGGCGGTTGTCGTTAGAAGTATCAAGGCAGCGGAAGAAGCATCATTCTCCCGCAGCGCACGCCCGGTGATACTGGCGCAGCCCCGCTGCTGTATGCGCGGGTGGAGGGATGCGCACATGGCGCTCACTAGGATTTGCGCGTTGCTGATCATCGGGTCGAGTCTGTTCGCGTGCAGCGGAGACGACGACGATCCGGCTGCGCTGCCGTCGGCGCAGGCCGTCGCGATCTCGCCGCCGACGTCGGAGCGACTCACGATCGACCTGTCGGCCGGGATGCCCGGCCAGAGCCACTGGCGCTACATCAAGGGCCAGGACCAGGCGGCGTTTGCGACACGCGCATTCGACGACTCGACGTGGGGCCAGGTCGGCATTCCGCACGGCGCCAACTACCTGACGACGTTCCTCAACACCGTATCCGGCGGCGGCGATGGCTTCCTCGACGGCGGCACGCAGTGGTACCGCTTGCACTTCACGCTCGGCACGCAGCTCGCGGCGAGCAAGGTGCTGGTGGAGATCGAGGGCGCGCACACCGGTGTGCAGGTCTACATCAATGGCACGCTCCTGCCCGGGATCAGCGCCGTGGCCGGCGATGCACAGGCCTCGCACGTCGTCGGCTTCCTGCCGTTCGTCGTCGATCTGACGCCATTCGTGCAGACCGATGGCGCGACCCAGAACGTGCTCGCGGTCCGCGTCGCGCGCAGCGCCGCCTGGTTCAAGCAGCCCGGATTCTCGGGCGCGTTCCGGTTCGGTCAGGCCGAGGCGGGGCTATTCCGCCCCGTGAAGATGTTCGTCACCCACAAGGTGCATATCCCGCCGAACGTCTACTCGAACCTCAGGACGTGGGGTACGCACGTCGCCACGGTATCGATCGTACCGTCGCCGACGACCACCGCGCGGGCCGACTCCGCCGTCGTCGCGGTGCAGACCAACGTGCTCAACGAGACGAGCTCGACGCAGCAGGTGACGCTGACCACGCAGATCGTGGATGCCAATGGCGCCATCGTGGTCGCCGCGCCGCCGGTGACGCAGGCCGTCCCGGCGATGACGCCCGGTGCGTTCCCGTCGTCGGTCACACCGATGTTCGATCAGCGCATCACCGTCCCGAGCCCCAATCTCTGGTATCCGAACAACAGCACGTTCGGCAAGCCGTACATCTACAAGGTCTTCCACGTGGTCAGTGTCAATGGCGTGGTGGTCGACTCGACGCAGACCACGCTCGGCATCCGCACGCTCACGTGGGACAAGAACCTGCCGTTCTTCAACGGACACGCCATGTTTCTGTGGGGCGGCTCGGGCCGCTACGACTATCCGGCGCTGGGATCGTCGGTGCCCGAGGAGCAGCAGTGGCGCGACCTCGAGCTGTTCGCCGCCGGCGGAGGCAACATCTGGCGCCCGGGACACTCGTCGACCAGCGAGGAATTCGTCGATGCCGCCGATGCCTATGGCGTGATGATCGTGCAACCGAGCGGGGACGGCGAGAACGGCTTCAACACGCCGAGCGCCGACGACGTCACGCTCAAGAACGAGCTGCATCGCGACATGATCATCCGCGATCGCAGCCATCCGTCGATCCTGGCGTGGGAGTCGGACAACGGCGTGACCAACCACGCCGTTGGCGCGGCGCTGATCGCGATCGATCAGATGTGGGACCCGATCAATCCGCGCGTCGCGGCCGACCGCACACCGGATCCGGTGAATGGCTATCTGCTCGGGTGCACACTCGAGGGTTGCGATGTCGGCGTGAAGAATCAGTTTCCGAACAACCCGGCGTGGGGCTCGGAGTACTGGGGCAACGGCCACGCGCGCGGGCTCGCGTACGACTTCGAGATCGCGTTCACGGCGCCTTTCCTCAATGACTGGCGCAAGTCGCGGCAAGCGAACGCGTTCGGCATGGCGCAGTGGTACTTCGCCGACACGCCCGGCGAGACCGGCCTGTACGCCGAGTACCAGCAGTTTCGAGGCACGCCGCAGCAGTCGAGCTTCGAGAACAGCGTGCGCTCGATCGGCTCGTCGGCGGTCGACGTGAACCGATTCCCGAAGATGCTGTACTACGCCTATCAGGCCGCGTGGACGCCATTCTCGCTCAAGCCGGTCATCCGGTTGGCGCACCACTGGAATCGCTCGGGAGCGGTGACGGTGAATGCATTCAGCAACTGCCCCTCGGTGCGCCTGCGCATCAATGGCGCCGACCAGGGCACGAGGACGCCGAATCCCGCGACATCGGACTCGAGCAGCAACCTGACGCAGTCGACGACGCTGTTGCCGTTCCAGGCGTCGTGGAACGTGACGTTCGCGTCGGGCACGCTGCTCGCCGAGTGCCTCGACGCGTTCGGCAGCGTGATCACGACCGACCGCAAGGTCACGGCGGGCGCGGCGACCAAGGTCGTGCTGCGCGTCGTACCCGCGTTGATCCGGCCCGACGGCAGCGCCTTCGCCGTGACCGCCAATGGCTCGGACGCCGCCTTCGTGACCGCCGAGGTCCAGGATGCCAATGGCAACGTGGTGCCGACAGCGGCCAATCTGATCACCTTCTCGGTGACCGGTCCGGCGACCTACATGGGCGGCACGCAGCAATACGTCGCCACCGGCTCGGATGCGTACTCGACCTCGGGCGGGCGCAGCGCGATCAACTACCACGCCCCCGGCGACCCGGAGCTCCAGGCCGAGGGCGGACTCACCAAGATCGCGCTGCTCAGCCAGTTCGCCACCGGCACGGTGACAGTGACGGCGACCTCGCCCGGCCTCACCACCGGGACCACGAGCTACAGCGTCCAGCCGGTGCCGTCGTTCCAGCCACCGCCGACGGCGCCGGTGATCGTGCTGCAGCCGGCGAGCACCGCGGTCACCTCGGGCCAGCCGGCCACGTTCACCGTCACGGCCACCGGCACGGCCCCGATGACGTTCCAGTGGTCGCGCAACGGCGCGGCGATCGCAGGTGCCACCGCCGCAAGCTTCACCACGCCGGCGACGGCCTCCGGCGACAACAATGCGCAGTTCACCGTGCGGATCAGCAACAACCTGGGCTCGGCGACGTCGAGCGCGGCGACGCTCACCGTGGTCGCCCCCGCGGCGGTCGCCATCACCACGCAGCCGGCGAGCCGCACGGCGTTCGTCGGCCAGACCGCGACGTTCTCGGTCGCCGCGACGGGGTCGCCGGTGCTCGCCTACCAGTGGCGCAGAAATGGCGCGGCGATCGGCGGCGCCAACGCCGCGAGCTTCACGACGCCCGTGCTCACCGGCGCCGATAGCGGCGCGAGCTACACGGTGATCGTGAGCAACCCGGTCAATTCGGTGACCTCGGCGGCGGCCGTGCTCACGGTGAACGCCGCCGCGGCGCCGAGCATCACGCAGCAGCCGGCCAGCATCTCGGTCCGCGCCAACGACCCGGCGAGCTTCTCGGTCATCGCCGGGGGAACGGCGCCGTTCACCTTCCAGTGGCGGTTCAACGGCGCGAACATCGTCGGCGCCAACGGCTCGACGTTCACCATCCCGCAGGCGCAGAACGGCGACGCTGGCTCGTACACCGTGGTCGTGAGCAACGCGGCGGGCAGCGTCACCAGCGCGGCGGCCACGCTCACCATCGCGCCGCCCGGCGTCAACCTGGCGCTGCACCAGCCGGCCACGGCGAGCTCGAGCCAGGGCGGCGGGCTCGAGGCGACCAACGCCACCGACGGCGATCTCACCACGCGATGGGCGTCGGCCGGCGGCGTCGATCCGTCGTGGCTGCAGGTCGACCTCGGCGCCGTGAAGGCGTTCAACACCGTCGTGCTGTCGTGGGAGGCCGCGTTCGCCACGCAGTACCAGATCCAGTTCTCCAACGACGGCAATGCCTGGACCACCGCCACCACCAACACCAACGGGCACGGCGGCGTCGAGACCGTGACGTTCCCGACGGCGCAGGGCCGCTTCGTTCGCATGTTCGGCCAGACGCGCGCGACGACGTTCGGCTACTCGCTGTTCGAGCTCGCCGTCTACAACGTCGCTCAGTGTGGCGGCGCCGGCGAGCGCTACTCCGTGCTGTCGAGCACGCTCGTCAAGGACAACCAGAGCGGCCTCACCTGGCAGCGCGCCGAGACCACCTTCACCGACCCGGGCGCGCAGTTCACGCAGCCGATCGCCCAGTCGACCTGCGCATCGGCGAGCATGCGCCTCCCCACGCGGGCCGAGGCGCTCGGCATCGCCGGCGACAACGGCTCCGCATGCGCATTCCCCCTGCCGTGGACCACGTGGACCTCGACGGCGGATCCGGCCGACGCGGCGCGCGCGTTCCTCGTCAGCTACACCGGCCAGTCGACGTCGCAGGTGGCGACCAACTTCCCCGGCGGCGTCGTGTGCACCTCCGGCTCGACGGTCGGAGGGCCGACCATCACCACGCAGCCCGCCTCGAGGACGGTCAGCGTCGGCCAGACCGCGACGTTCAGCGTGGTCGCGAGCGGCGCAGGAACGCTCGCCTTCCAGTGGTCGAGAAACGGCGCCGCGATCGCCGGCGCGACCGCCGCCAGCTTCACCACGCCGGCGACGACGGTGGCCGACAACGGCGCGCAATTCACCGTCGCCGTCAGCAACGCGGGCGGCACGGTGGTCAGCAGCGCCGCCACGCTGACCGTCACCGGCGGCGCCACCGGGACCTTGCTCTCGCAGGGCAAGCCGGCGACCGCGTCGTCGTCCGAGGGCGCCTTCGTTGCGGCCAACGCGGTCGACGGCAACACCGGCACGCGCTGGGGCAGCGCGTTCAGCAACAGCGAGTGGATCTTCGTCGACCTCGGCGCCA
>DATIPJ010001159.1:0-4856 GCA_035472155.1 Kofleriaceae bacterium | reverse complement strand
AGGAAGTAGCCGTTGGCGACGACGGCGAGCTCGCTCGCGGCCCACCGCGGCTGGCTGCGGATGATCGCGCCCGGGATCACCATGAGCGTCTTGCGCCCGGTCGGGATGCGGCCGGCGCCGTCGTGTCCGCGGCCGCGGTCGGCGAGCGCAGCGTCGGGGACCCAGCCCTCGACCTGCAGCGCGCCGAGGTAGCGGATCTGGGTCGCGCGATCGCGGTGGGCGAGCCGTCGCACCGTGGTGCCCGACCGCAGCACGACCTCGATGCCAGCGCCGAGCGGCGGGCCGATCGGATCGATCCGCTGATCGCGGCGCAGGATCGACAGCAGGTGCGAACGGTCGGTCCACACCGAGAACCGCGCGTGCTCGAGGCGAACCGCGACGCGCTCGAGGTTGCCCTGCCGGTCGATCGCGGCGACCTCGATCGGCCGACCCGAGCCCGCGGTGCTGATCGCCGTGCCGCCGAGCTCGAGCTGGATCGGGCCGGGAATCACCCACGACAGCTCGGTCGCGTCGTCGGGAGTCAGCGCGACGATCGGATCGATCGGCGGTCGATCGGGCTCGGTCCGCGTGGACGCCGGCGCGAGCGCGCTCGCCCCCGGTGCCGGATGCCCGCAACCCGCCGATGCGCTCGCCGCGCCGACTGCGAGGAAGATCCATGCGGTGGCGAGCACACGCATCGGTGTTTCAAGGATGCGATGGTCCAAACCGCGCCGCTACCGTCTCGCGCTTTATCCAGTAGCTGCGTAATTGCCTACGCAGCGAGTCGTAACTGTGGCGCGCGCGTGACGTGATCTTGACGACTTACGACGCACTGCGTCTCGCCCGGCTCTTGCAGTCGGGCAGGGCAGATGGAAATCGGCGTTATCACCAACCCGAACAGCCGCAAGAACCGTAACCGCCCCGACCGGGCGGACCGGCTGCGTAGGATCGTGGGGGATTTCGGCGAGGTCCATGCGACGAGCACGATCGCTTCGATCAAGCCTGTGCTCCGCGACTTCCTGCGCAAGCGGGCGCGCTACTGGGTCGCCGACGGCGGCGACGGCGCGCTGCACTGGATGCTCCGCATGGGGATGGAGGTCCTGCAGGAGGAGGAGTTCAACGGCTCGGCCCGAGCGCTGCCGCTGACCCTGCCCACCAAGGGTGGGACGATCGACTTCGTCGCCAACAACGTCGGCATCGAGGGCGACGCCGAGGGCATCCTCGCGACGCTGCGCAGGAACGTCGAGCGCAACACCGTCATCGAGGACACCGAGGTCGACTCGATGGTGATCGACGGTATCCAGGTCGTCGACGGCGCAGAGCTGCCGTTCCGGACCTATGGCTTCGCCTCGGCCGCCGGTGGCGTCGGTCAGCGGTTCTACGCCAAGTACTACGACGACCCCGATCCCAACCCGCGCACGATCATGAAGGTCGTGGCGAACACCGTCGCGTCCGCGCCGATCGCGCTGTCGCCGCTGTCGCGCCTGCCGATCCTGCCGTTCGGGGCGTGGCGCAGCTACGCCAAGGACGTGTTCGAGCCGACGAGCTGCAAGGTCACGCTCGACGGCATGCGCCTGCCCGGCGACAGCTTCACCGGCATCCACATCGCGTCGATGTCGATCAACCTGGGCAACGTGCTGCGGTTCTTCGGCAAGGCGGATCAGCCCGGCCTGATGAACGCGCTGGTCGGCACGCCCAGCCCGTGGGGCATCATCCGCAACCTGCCGCGGATGGCGCGCGGCGAGGAGATGCGCGGCCGCAACATCCTCGATCGCCCGTGCCGCGAGATGACGATGGAAGCGGTCGGCGACGACCTGCTCGCTCCGATCATCGACGGCGAGTACTACCGCAACGTCAAGAAGCTCTCGTTCCACATCGGGCCGCGCGTGCGCATCCCGAAAGTCATCGCTCCCAAGGCCGCGTAGCCTATTCCTTGGCGCACGCGACCGCCGCCGGCCCGCCGCCGGTGGTCTCGCACTTGTGCTTGCCGCAGCGCGCGGCTGTGCACGCCGCCTGCTCGCTCTTGAAGCAGCGTCGGCCGACCACGAAGAAGCAGTCGCGGCGATCGCCGGTGTAGCGCCAGCCCGCCCACTTGCCGCGATCGTTGTCGAGGTCGCCCTTGGCCTCGGCGTCGCGGCGCTGCTTCTCCTTGGCGGTCGTCGGCTCGTCCGTCCGGGGCGGGCTGCCGCTGCAACCGAGCAGGCAGACCACCAGGGCGAGGCGGATCGTGTACAGCGACATTGCCGCGGATCATGCCATAGTCGCCCTTGTGGCTGATGACGACCGCGCCGTGATGGATCGGCTCGCTGCGCTCGAGGCGGAAGTGAAGGCCGACGCCGACGCACAGCGCGCACGCAAGGACGCGGCGGTCGCCAAGCTGCGCGACCAGCGTGTGACGCAGACCGCGGAACGCGATCAGCTGCGCGCGCGGCAGGCCGAGCTGGTGGGCAGGAAGCGAACGCCTGTGGAGGAGCCTGTCAGGTCCTCCTCGGGCCACCCTGGGCGCACGCGCGCACGCGATGAGTCTGACCACCTCGAGGATCTGGGCGGCGCGCTCGAGCTCGCATCGAAGGCCAACCGCGTCAAGAAGGAGCTCCAGGCGCCGCGCAAGCAGGGCGAGAAGTCGTGGGCAGCGTCGGGCCTGGTCTCGCTGATGGGGCCCATCGGCTGGCTCTACGCGGGATCGTGGCGCGAGGCCGTTCCGGCGACGGCCGCCTGGGTCGGGTTCCTCGCGCTCGCGTCGAAGTTTTTGCCGGCACTGCTCATGTGGCCTGTGTTCATGGTGGTGATGCCGGTCTCGGCGATTGCGGGCGTGGTCTATGCGTTGCAATACAATCGCACCGGCAAGCGGCAGCGCTTGTTCGGCGGTGACAAGGACAAGGCGAAGCCGAAGCAGCTTCGCGGTTGATCATTCACCGGCAGTCACCCGCACTCTCGAGCTCGCTCTAACGCAACTCTCACCCCTTCCGTACCATCCAGCGCGGCGTTCTCGACGAGGCCATCGCTACCATCGCTCGACATTACCGGCCGGGGCCCCATGATGCGCACCCTCTCGATCCTCCTCGTGCTCTCGCTCGCGCTGCTGCGCGCTGCGAGTGCCGATCCGGCCGATCGAATCAAGGTCGCCGTGGTGCCCGGGATCGCGGTCAACCTCGACGCGGCGCGGGTCGATGCGCTGTCGCAGGACCTGGCGAACGCGCTGCAGTCGGAGCTCGATGTCGACGCGATCGGCGGCGTCGAGGTCCGCCGCAAGCTGCCCGAGGCGGGGCTCGCGCCCGACTGCGTCGCGAACCAGACGTGCATCGCCGACGTTGCGCGGCGGCTCGAGGCCACGCAGCTGTTGTTCGTCGTGATGATCGACACCGGCACCGGCGGCGCGATCCAGGTCGACAGCACCTGGGTCGATCCCGCGACGCGAAAGTCGGCATCGCGGCCGGCGATCGACATCGCGGCGATCGCCGAGGCGAAGTCGCGGTTCGCCGATGCCGCGCAGCAGCTGCTCCCCGACGCGCCGGTGCGGCCCAAGCCCACGGGCCTGGGGCGGTTCTCCGAGCCGGTGCCGCGCCACTTCACGCTGCCGACGTATGTCACCGCGGGCGCGACCGCGGTCGGGCTCGGGCTCGGCGTGGGCTTCGGGCTGCAGGCGCGCAGCAAGTACAAGGACTGCGAGGACATGGTGCCCATGGGGGTGGAGTGCTCGCAGGATCGCAAGAGCTCGATCCGCCACACGGCGCTGATCGCCGACATCGGGTGGGTGGTCGCGCTCGGGGGCACGATCGCGACCGCGGTGCTGTACGCCACGTCGGCGGAGGCGCCGCACGTCATCGTCGAGCCGACGCCGGGAGGAGCCACCGTCAGCGCGTTCGGATGGTTCTGGTGAGCGCAGAGACGCTGCCGACCGACCGCTTGATCGGCGAGGTGCTCGCGCAGCGCTACGAGATCCTGCACCGCCTCGGCGAGGGCGCGATGGGCGCGGTCTACAAGGCGCGCCACGTCAAGGTCGGCCGCTCGTTCGCGGTCAAGGTCCTCCACACGCGCGTCCTCGAGGACGCCAAGGTCGTCAAGCGGTTCGAGCGCGAGGCCGAGCTCGCCGGCCGGCTGCGCCACGCCAATGTCGTCGGCGTGGTCGACGTCGGCGAGATCGACGGCATGCGCTACATGGTGATGGACTACGCCGAGGGCCCCGACCTCGCGCAGCTGCTCGACGAGGCGCCGATGCCGCCGGTGCGCATCATCCACATCGTGCGCCAGCTCCTCGAGGGCCTCTACCACGCCCACGAGCAGGGCCTCATCCACCGCGACTTCAAGCCCGAGAACGTCATCGTCGAGCGCGACAGCCACGGCGCCGAGCTTCCGCGCATCGTCGACTTCGGCATCGCGATCCTGCGCGACGGCGGCACCGGTGTCGATCAGCAAGGGCGGCTCACCACCAACGGGCTCGTCCTGGGCACGCCGCACTACATGGCGCCCGAGCAGGCGGTCGCCGATCCGATCGACCACCGGATCGACCTGTTCGCCCTCGGCATCGTCGTCTACGAGATGCTCAGCGGCCGGCTGCCCTACGACGGCAATGGCGCCGAGGTCGCGCGGGCAAACCTCCTGCTCGACCCGCCGCCGATCATCCAGCGCGTGCCCTATCTCGAGGTCGACCCGTTGCTCGAGGCGTTCGCGCGCCGCCTCATGGCCAAGAAGCGCGACGCGCGCCCGCCGAACGCCAAGTCCGCGCGCGAGCTCCTCGACCTCATCGAGCGCGATCGGCCCGCTGCCGCGGCCGCCCTCGGGCTCGCTCCGTCGGTGAGCACGCGCGGGCCTGCGGTCACCGAGCCTGTCCATCCGCAGGGCGAGCAGGGTGCGCCCGGGGCCGGGGCGCCCGCGCC
>DATIPJ010001158.1:0-9662 GCA_035472155.1 Kofleriaceae bacterium | reverse complement strand
CGATTTTCTGTGCTCGGTCATCATCATGGAGGAGCTGTCGCGCGCCTACGAGAGCGGGTTCGCGATGTCGCTGCACTCCGACATCGTGGTGCCGTACCTCTACACGTTCGGCAACGACGAGCAGAAGCAGCGCTGGATGCCCGGCTGCGCATCCGGCGAGCTGATCACCGCGCTGTGCATGACCGAGCCCGGCACCGGCTCGGACCTCGCGGCGATCACGACCACGGCCGTGCGCGACGGCGACGACTACGTGATCAACGGCTCGAAGACGTTCATCTCGAACGGCCAGCTGTGCGACATCGCCGTGGTCGCCGTCAAGACCGACCCGCGGCCCGAGAACGCCCACAAGGGCATCTCGCTGATCGTCGTCGAGGCCGGCCGCAAGGGCTTCGCCAAGGGCCGCCGCCTGCACAAGATGGGCATGGCCTCGCAGGACACCTCGGAGCTGTTCTTCGAGGACTGCCGCGTCCCCGCGAGCAACCTGATCGGCGTCGAGGGCGGCGGCTTCATGATGATGATGCAGAAGCTCCAGCAGGAGCGGCTGTGCGTGGCGATCGGCGCGGTCGCCGGCGCCGAGCAAGTGCTCGACGACACCATCGTGTACACCAAGGAGCGCAAGGCGTTCGGCAAGCCGATCAGCAAGTTCCAGAACACGCAGTTCAAGCTGGTCGAGTGCCTCGCCAAGATCGAGGTCAGCCGCGCGTACGTCGACCGGGTCATCGCGGGCCACGTCGCCGGCAAGTCCCTGGTCAAGGAGTGCTCGATCGCCAAGTTCTGGACCACCGACATGGGCCAGGAGGTCGTCGACACGTGCCTGCAGTTCTTCGGCGGCTACGGGTACATGCTCGAGTATCCGGTGACCCGCGCGTTCATGGACGCCCGCGTGCAGCGGATCTTCGCCGGCACCAACGAGATCATGAAGGTGATCGTCGCCAAGCAACTCGGCTTGTGACAAAGCTGTGACCCGAGCGCCGTCGCGGCGCACTATACAGGCGCCATGGCGACCGCGGTGATCGATATCGGGACCAACACGCTGCTGCTCTTGATCGTCGACGACGCGATGCGGCCGCTGGTCGATCTGTGCCGGTTCGGCCGGCTCGGCAAGGGGCTCGATGCCACGGGGCGGCTCGCCGAGGACGCGATCGCGAACAGCCTCGACATCTGCCGGGAGTACCGGCGCGTGATGAACGATCACGGCGTCGAGCGCCCGATCGTGATCGCCACGCAGGCGGCGCGCGAGGCGACGAACGCGGCAGACTTCGTGGTCCCCGCCGAGCGAATCCTGCGCGCGCCGATCGAGGTGATCGCGGGGCGGCGCGAGGCCGAGCTGGCGGCGACCGCGGTCGCGCGCACATTCCCCGAGCTGGCGGGCACGCGCTACGTGGTGGTCGACGTCGGCGGTGGCTCGACCGAGCTGATCACGGTCGAGGCCGGCCGCGTCGAGACCGAGGTCAGCGTGCCGATCGGCGCGGTGCGGATGACCGAGCGCCACCTCGCGCACGATCCCCCGACCGCCGCCGAGGTCGCCGCGCTGACCGCCGACATCGATCGCCACCTCGCCGAGGTCGCGCTGCCTCGCGCGGTGCCGGTGATCGGTACGGCCGGCACGGCGACGACGCTCGCGGCGGTCCAGCTCGGCCTGGCGCGCTACGACCCCGCGGCGGTGACCGGGCTCCGGATGTCGCCGGCCACGGTGGCGGCGCTGCTCGCCCGCCTGCTCGCGGCCACGGTCGCCGAGCGCAAGGCGATCGCCGGCATCGAGCCCCAGCGCGCCGATGTCATCGCGGCCGGGGCGGCGATCTTCGCACGTATCCTCGAGCGCACCGGCGCGCCGGTCTTCATCACGTGCGACCGCGGAATCCGCTGGGGAATCGCCTACGAACGCATGTCAACCGGGGCGCCCGCCGGGGCATCTTGAAGGCATGAAACGAGCCACCTGGCTGCCCTCGGTATTCTCACTGTCGCTGTTCGCCCTCATGCTCGCCCTCGGCGCGGCGCACGCCGATCCGCAGGCCAGCGAGCCGCGCACCGTGCCGGCGTTCCACGCCGTCGAGCTGGCGGGGACCATGGAGGTCGAGGTCGCCGTCGGCAAGGGCCAGAGCGTGCAGGTCAGCGGCGAGGCGGACTTGCTCGGCAAGGTCTCGACGGTGGTGAAGAACGGCGTGCTCGTCATCGACACGCCGCGCGACCTGCGCCGCCGCCATCATCTCCACGTCGCGGTGACCGTGCCCGAGCTGTCGGCGGTCTCGCTCAGCGGCACCGGCGCGATGAAGATCAGCGGCGTCTCCGGCGAGCGCTTCGCGATGGAGGTCTCGGGCACCGGCCAGCTCACCGTGAAGGGCTCGACTGGCTCCTTGCGCGTCGACGTCGGCGGCACCGGCGAGGTCGCAGCCAAGGAGCTGACCGCGAAGTCCGCCGTCGTCGATGTCTCCGGTACGGGCTCCGCCACGCTGTACGTGACCGACTCGATCGAGGCCGACGTCACCGGCACCGGCAGCATCGACGTCCACGGCAAGCCGGCGAAGGTCCGCAAGTCGGTGAGCGGCGTGGGCAGCATCCGCATCCGCTGAACGCCGTCGAGCGAAAGCCGCTACTCGCCGGCGCGAGCGGCTCTCGCTCAGTGGAACTGGAAGCCGACGATCGCGCGCGCGTAGTACGGATCTGCGGGCTCGCCGAGGCCGGCGCCGGCCGCGAGCGTGACCCACACCCCGCGCAGGATGCCCTTGCCGCCGCCCGCCCAGGACAAGGCGGGCCCGACCCAGCTGCGGTTCTCGATCTCCTTCTCGCCGCCTTCCATCTCCGCCTCGCGCTCGGCCTTGCCGAAGATCTCGGCGCCGACGATCCACGCCGGTGACAGCGCGTACGACACGCCCGCCGCGTACTCGACCTCGGTGTTCCAGCCGCCGTCGTCCGAGAGCTTCTCCTCCTCGAGCGCGACGTTGAAGGCGAGGTTCACACTGCCGATGTCCTTGGCGAGGATCAACTTGGCCTCGTACTTCTGGTCTGCGTCGCCGCGGAACAGCTGCTGGAACTCGAGGTAGAACACCGGGTCGAGGAACCACTGGCCGCGGTCGGTCGGCCGATACCGCGTCTCGATCTTGAGGCCGGCATAGCCGCTGTCGGTCTCGCCCGAGGTGACGTCGAGCATGTTGTAGAGCGCGACGTCCCAGCGATCGGTGATGCCGTACTCGAGCTCGATCATCTCGCGCACGCCGCGCGAGGACGGACCGCCTTCGATCTCGCCGTCGGGCGCGAACGTCGACCAGCTCTCGACGTCGACCTCACCCTTGGGCGCGGTGACGGCCTCGTAGGTGGTGCCGTAGGCACGCCGGTCGGCGAGGGCATCGTGGGCGAGCAGTGGAACGAGCAGGGACGCGGCGAACGGGTACCACTTCATTAGGAGTGATATTGAAAACCGTTTTCAAATTCAGAGCAAGCATGGACCTGGAATTCCCAGAGACAGAGCGTGGCCTTTATCCGCTCTTAATAAAGAGAGAAAAGACCGTGTTCATCCATACACCTCGACTACACATGAAGCGCGGGAGCGAGGTGATAGAGCATCAGATAGACCAGGACGCCGGTTACCGAGACGTACATCCAGATCGGCCAGGTGAATCGGACCAGCCGCTTGTGGGCCGGGAAGTCCCCGCGCAGGGCCCGGCGTAGCGCGCCGATCACGAGCGGCACGAGCACGACTGCCAGCACCATGTGGCTGAACAGCGTGATCAGGTAGATCGTCTTGTCCCAACCGTCGCCGGGATAGCGATGCGTGCCGGTGGTCGCGAACCGGATCACGTACGAGATCAAGAAGACCGTGGATGCCGTGAACGCGCTGAGCATCCGCTTGCGGTGCAGCGCGACGTCGTCGCGCGCGATCGCCACGCGGCCGAGCACGAGGAACACGAAGCAGGTCAAGTTGAGCGCGGCGTTGATCGCCGGGTGCAGCTGTTCCCAGGTCATCGAGGCGAGCCTACCCCTTGCCGTCGAGGACCATCACGGCGAACAGCACCGGAAGATAGAGGATCGAGGCGATGAACACATTGCGCGCCCAGCGCGCCGTACCCGTGCGTACACCGCGGAGCCCCTGCACGAGGACCGCAGCGCCGGCGACGGCAGCGGTCGCGAGGTAGAGCGGGCCGGCCACGCCGAGCGGCACGAGGGAGAGGCTGACCGCGACCTGCACGACGAGATAGATCGCGATCTGATGGCGCGCGGCGGCCACGCCGTGCTGACCGGGCAGGGTCTTCAGGCCGGCCGCGTCGTAGTCGCGCTGCCGGTACATCGCGATCGCGTGAAAGTGCGGGATCTGCCAGAAGAACAGCACACCGAACACCGCGAGCCCGGCGAGCTCGAGGCGCCCGGTCGCGGCGGTCCAGCCCATGAGCGCGGGCATCGCGCCGGGGACCGCGCCGACCCAGGTCGCCCAGTGCGAGCGCTGCTTCATCGGCGTGTAGACCCCGACGTAGAGGACCAGCGCGAGCAAGCCGAGCGCTGCGGTGATCGGGTTGACCATCGCGAGCGCGGGCAGCGACAGCGCGCCCTGCGCGACGCCGAACGCGAGCGCGGTGCGCGCCTCGAGGCGATGGCGCGGCAGCGGGCGGTTCCGCGTGCGCGCCATCAGGCAATCGATGTCGCGCTCGAGCCACATGTTGAGCGTGTTCGCGGCGCCGACGATCAGCGCGGTGCCCAGGATCAGCCACAGCGCGCGGCCGGTCGGTGCGTCGCCGGGAGCCAGGCTCATCGCGCCCGCGGCGGTGAGCAGCGCCATCATCATGATGCGCGGCTTGACCAGCGAGATCAGGTCGCGGGCCTGTGCGCGCAGGCTGCGCGCGGGGGTCGATGCGGTCGATGCGGTCGATGCGGGATGGAGCGCGCTCGCGCCGGCCTCGGGTTCGATCATGCGCCCACCAGTCCCATCTCGCCCACCGCGTCGTCGACGGTCGCGCTCCCGTGCGCGCGACGCCCGGTCATGAGCCACGCCGACATCCACAGGGCCCACAGACCGGCGGCGCCGGCGAAGTGCCCCACCGCGAGCGGCACAGCGCGCATCGTCATGACGGTCGCCACGCCGAGCGCGAGCTGCGCGACGACGAGCGCCGGTGCGATCCAGGCGAGCCGCCGCAGCGCGGGCCACGATGCTGCGCGGCGAGCGACCTGCAGCGCGGCGATCGTCGTGACGATCGCGACCACGACGCCAAAGCCGCGATGGATCATATGGAGATCCTGGACCCAGGCATCGGGCCACCAGTCACCGCTCATCGTGCAGCTCGGCATGCCGAGGCAGACCATCGCCGCACCGAGGTGCCGGACCAGCGCGCCGAGCAGGAGCTGCACGAACACCGCGCCGCACGCGATCGCGATCCAGCGCCGCGCGGGCCCGAGCTCGCGCAGGTGGCGCGCGTGTTGCTCGCGCTCGGCCGCGGTCGGCGCCGGCCGGGTGCGAAACGCAGTGTAGATGAGGGTCGCGAAGTAGCTCATGCCGAGCAGCAGGTGCCCGGTCGACACGAACCACGGCAGCTTGTAGCCCACGGTGATCGCGCCCAGCGCGCCCTGCGCGACCACGAGCCCCAGCAGGATCCAGCCCAGCGATCCGAGCGAGACACCGCGATGGTCAGCGGCGCTCGCGGCAGAAGAGCGTACCGAGCGGCGGAGCAGCAGGATGGTCAGTGCGATCTGAAGCAAGCCCACCGTCATCGCGGCGAGCCGGTGACCATGTTCGTAGAGCACGCCGCCGACCATCGGCGGAAACAGCTGGCCATGGCAGACCAGCGTCGGCTCGGGGCACGCGAGGCTCGAGCCCGTCGGGTTCACGGTTCCGCCGATCACGAGCAGCAGAAACGTGGCCGTGGCAGCGAGCTTTGCTACGCGATGCTCGACCATGTGCGCCATTGCCTGGGTACCACATCGATGCGGAAGGTGCATCACACGTACCGCGCTGCGACAAGACACCGCCGTCGCGTGGACTGCGAGCGATATCACGAGGTTGGTCTGTCCCCGAAGGTTGCCCCGGCGACCTGCCAGGGCGTACAGTCGCTGGCGGCGAGAATGACCGACTGGGTCGAAACGACATCGATCGGTACATTCAAGTCCGACGACCTGACCAAGCCCGGCGAGGTCTTTCGCTACAACCGGTATCTCTACCGGACGATCGGCAAGCACCTGGCCAACGGCGGCATGGGCGCGGTGTACGAGCTCGAGCGCCGCGACGACGCGACCGGCGCGATCGAGCAAGTCGTCGGCAAGGTCTTTCACTCGAACTACCTGTTCCAGCTCCGCACCGACGAGATCACGCGCCGCGATCACCACAACAACCTCGCCGCGATGGCGCGGATCGCCGCGATCGAGCACCCGAACATCCTGCCGACGTACGTCTCTGCCCCGATCGCCGACAACTACCTGTTCATCACGCCGCGCATGGGCGTGACCCTGCTCGAGGCGATCGCCAAGCACAACCTGACGCCGCGCGCGCGCACCAAGCTGCTGCTCCAGGCGCTCGAGGGGTTGCAGACCATGCACGCGGCGCGGCTCATCCACCGCGACTTCACCCTGCGCAACATCCTCGTCGACGACGGCGCCAACGTCGCCCACGTGTTCGACTTCGACCTCGCGATGTCGCTGGACGACATCGGCACCCAGACCTACCGCACCTACTACAAGGGCCGGATCTTCGGCTCGCCGGGCTGGTCGGTCGCGCCCGAGACGATCGACCAGGCGCTGATGGACCTTCCGATCAACACCGCGCTCGACATCTATGCGATCGGCGGCGCGCTGCACGGCCTGTTCACCGATCAGCTGCTGTACGGCCAGGCCGACGATATGTGGGCGCTGCTGATCCGGATCGCCGAGGGCGTGGTGGTCGGCGGCCGCAGCAAGGTGTTCTATCCCGACGGCTTCCCGCTGGTGCTGCGCACCGTGATCGAGGGCTGCATCGAGCGCGACCCGGCGCAGCGCTTCCCGTCGGTGCAGGCGGTCGTCGCCGAGCTGCGCGGCAACCTGCGCGAGTTGCCCGACGAGCGCCCGAGCCGCAAGGCCAGCCGCGTGGCCGAGAAGACGCGCACCAACGAGCAGATCGCGCTCGCGACCCAGGACCCGACGATCACGAGCGAGATCGTCGAGGCCGCCGAGCGCGCGGTCTACGACTGGGGCTACGCGGTCGAGCGCAGCCTCGGCCGGGTCCGCGGCCACCCGATCTTCCTCGCCGCGCCGCGCGCCGACATGGTCGAGAGCGGCCAGTTCCCCGACGCCAACGTGTTCCCCAAGCTGGTGACGGTCATCGATCTGACCAAGATCAACGACCCGCGCAAGTTCGTGGAGAACTGGCAGCAGCACTTCTGGCCCACGCTCAAGCGCGTGCGCCAGGGCCTTCTGACCTCGCTGCACAAGGTGATCTACGACGCCAACACGTCGTCGCTGCTCTTGTTCAGCGAGTACGTCGACGAGCCGCGGTTCGGCGACCGGGTCGGCGAGCTCGATCTCAACATCGACGGCGCGCTCGCGCTCGGCTTCGTGGTGATCCGCCAGGTCGCCGCGCTGCACGAGCACGGCATGGCGCACAACAACATCTCGCCGAGCGCGCTGCTGTTCAAAGGCGCCGCGGCGACCCGCATGGTGATGCCCGCGATGATCGGCCTCGTCGAGCCGGCGATGGGCGCCGAGGCGATGGCCGGCGACTGCCGCCAGCTCGCCTCCATGATCCTGTCGTGGCTGCGGCCGACCCGGGTCGCCGCGCTGCACGTCCGGATCAAGCCGATGTTCGAGGCGCTGCGCGCGCGGCTGTCGGCCTGGGCGTTCGACAAGCAGGTCAAGACGCCGCTGATCGACGAGCTGATGTCGTCGGTCAGCGACGCGCTCTCGCTGGTCGACTTCAACTTCTCGGTGCTGCGCGACTCGGGCGGTGACCTCCAGGAATATGGCCTCTTGCTGATCAGCCTGCGGCTCTATCACCTGCTGTGGCCGAGCGTGCCGGTGGTCGCGCCGCGGCCGACCCAACCCCCCACCAAGTGACGGCCCAGCACACAATCTGGTGGAGGCGCTGGCTCGCGGTGATCGCGGTGGCGCTGGTCGCCTCGGGGTTCGCGATCGCGTTCCGCGGCACGCTGAGCGCGGTGGTCTCGCTGCTGGGCGGCAACAGCCTGGTCGCGATGATGACTCACGCGCCCGCGTGGGAGCGCATCGTGTTGCCGGCGGTCGGCGGCCTGCTCGTCGGCTTCGTCCTCCTCGTCGCGGCGCGGGTCCGCGAGGGCGCCGGCGTCGGCTTCGTGATGGAGGCCATTGTGCTCGGCCGGGTCCGGGTGCCGCTGACCCGCAGCACGCTGCAGGCGTTCGCGTCTTGGCTGGCGATCGCGTCGGGCAACTCGCTCGGCCGCGAGGGCCCGCTGATCCAGTTCGGCGCCGCCGCCGGCGAGGGCGCGCGCCGGGTGTTCGGCCTCGACAACATCACGGCGCGCATCGTGCTCGCGAGCGGCGTCGCCGCGGGGTTCGCATCGGCCTACAACGCGCCGGTCGCCGCCGTGTTGTTCGTGATCGAGATCGTGACCGGCGTGGTCGTCCTCGAGGCGATCGTGCCGATGCTGGTCGCGGTGGTGATCGCGACGATCGCGACCCGCTACATCATCGGCGGCACCCCGCTCTACGGCGTGCGGTCGTTCGGCTTCGGCTCGCCGGTCGAGCTGCTCGCGTTCGCCGGCCTGGGCCTGCTCGCCGCGCCGATCGGCGTCGGCTTCCTGCGCGTGCTCGCGCTGTCCGAGCGGCTGTGGCGCAAGGTCGGGATCCCGTGGCGCCCCGCGCTCGGCGGCCTGGTGTGCGGCGCGATCCTGTGCGCCTCGCCGATGGTCGCGGGCAACGGCTTCGAGCCGCTCGATGCGCTGCTCGACGGCAAGCTCGCCCTCGCGATGGTCACCTGGCTGCTCGTCGCCAAGCCCGTCGCGACCGCGATCGCGGTCGGCTCGAGCAACCCGGGCGGCGTGTTCACGCCGACGCTGCTGGTCGGCGGCTGCACGGGCGCGCTGTACGCGTTCGGCCTCCACGCGGTGTTCGGCGACGCCATCGGCTCGCCGCCGACCTATGCGCTGGTCGGCCTCGCGGCGGCGATCTCGGCGACCACGCACGCCCCGCTCACCGGCGCGATCCTCGCGTGCGAGCTCTCGGGCGACTACGCGCTCGTGCTCCCGCTCCTGGTCGCGACGGCGCTCGCCGCCGCCTGGGCGCGCCGGCTCTATGTCGACTCGGTCTACACCGCCGAGCTCACGCGCCGCGGCCTGCGCTGGCGGCTCACGCTCGACGGAAGGCGCGTGATCGAGAACCAGCAGAACGCGGTCGACGTCGTCTGACGTCGGTCAGCGCTGCCGAGCCGACAGGCACGCGAGGCTGCCGCCCACCGCGAGCGCGTCGTCCACGCACTCCACCTGGACCGTGACGTTGGCGTTCGCGATCGTGCCGCTGCCGTCGGTGATGGTGCAGATCTGGGGAGGGCACGTCGGAGAGCTCAAGACGGTCGCGTCGTAGTTGGCGCCGCTCGCCACGGCGGTCGCGAACGCCACCGTGCCGTTGCTGGCGATCGGAAGGTCATCGCCACCGTTGTTCTGCAGCACCAGCCCGTCGCCGCTCAGACCGATGACGCTGACGTTCACCACGTACTCGTTGGTCGTGCAGTTGACCGCGAC
>DATIPJ010001157.1:0-2787 GCA_035472155.1 Kofleriaceae bacterium | reverse complement strand
GCTGATCGCGGTTGAACACCTCGGCGCAGTCGTCGTCGGCGTCGAACACGCCATCGCCATCGGGGTCGGGCAGGCACTGCGACGGCGAGTCGCTGCAGCGCCAGGTTCGCTCCACCGCGCAGCCCGCCGAGCAGCCATCTCCGTCGAGCCGGTTGCCGTCGTCGCACGCCTCGGTCCCCGCGACGATGCCATCGCCGCACCCGGTGCGGCAGCGCGATGGGCTGCCGCTGCAGCTCCAGCCGGGCTCGACGGCGCAGCTCGCCGAGCAGCCGTCGCCGCCGGCGAGCCCACCGTCATCGCAGCGCTCGCCGCCGGCCATGATCCCATCGCCGCACGCCGCGGCACACACCGACGGCGCGCCGCTGCACGTGAAGCCCGGCTCAGGCGCGCACACCGACGAGCAGCCATCGCCCGCGTCGAGGTTGCCGTCGTCGCACGCCTCCGCACCGGCGACCACCGCATCGCCGCAGCGGGTCGCGCACGCCGACGGTGCGCCGACGCACGACCAGCCGAGCTCGACCGCGCACGTCGCCGAGCAGCCATCTCCGACCGCGAGCGCCCCGTCGTCGCACCCCTCGGCGCCGACCACGATGCCGTCGCCGCAGATCTCGTGGCACGCGCTGGGCGACGTCCCGCTGCATCGCCAGCCGCGCTCGACCTCGCAGCTGGTCGAGCAGCCATCGCCCGCAGCGGTATTTCCATCGTCGCAGCTCTCCACGCTCGCGCGCACGCCATCGCCGCACGTCGACGCGCCCGCGGTCCGGCTGTGACCGGTGATCGCCGCGGTCAGCGCGAGCGCGACGCCAAACAGCTGCACTGCCCGCTTGCAGACCCGACGTTCGTTCGCCACCAACTCAACGGTAGCAACAGCCATTTTTATGACAATCGAGAGTTGCGTGCGCGCTCGGCGCAGCTCGTTGCAATCGCGGTGAACGCGGTGAAACTCCGATCATCGCGTCGGGTTCGATCGGGTACGCGCAGGGTAGCCCCGAGCGATACTGCGACAAGCCACTCGACAATGCCTCCGAGCTGCGGCCCGCGCTCGCTTTGCCCGCGCGCAGCAAGTACGATGGAGCGGTGGCAACCTCGTCGGAGCTGGCTCATGCGTTCGCCGCCGCCTGGAGCGCCTCGCCGCTCGAGCGCGGCGCCGCGGTCGACGACGAGCTGGGGAACGTCCTGGCCCAGCTGTGCGCGGCGGCACACCGCGAGTTGCCCGAGCTCGAGGGCGCGATCGACGACTGCGAGCTGGTCGCCATGCTCGCGAGCCGCGCGCCGGACCGCGAGGTGATCGCGTACCTCCACCGCTGCCATGTGAACGAGCTGGCGCTCGCGCAGGCCGCGAGCCAGGGCCACACGGACGCGATCGAGGCGATCGAGCACGAGCACCGCGGGGTGCTCGAGGCGATCTGCTGGCGGTTCGCGGGCCCGGCGCAGTCGGCGGCCGACCTCCGCCAGATCCTGCGCGAGAAGCTGTACGTCGCGCCGCCCGGCGCGCGCGCCAAGCTGGCCGAGTACTCCGGCCAGGGCCAGCTCGCGAGCTGGCTGCGGATCACCGCGGTGCGCGTGTTCCTCGACCTCGGCAAGCGCAAGGACCGCGCGCGCGAATCGCCGACCGCCGACGGCGAGCTCGCGATGCCGGATCCGACCGATCTGTCGCTCTAGGTGATCAAGGCCGAGTACCGCGCGGCGGTCGCCCAGGCGATGCGCGACGCCGCCGGCCAGCTCGAGGGCGCCGATCGCCACCTCCTGCATCAGCACTTCGTCGCCGGGCTGTCGATCGATCAGCTCGGCGTGGCGCTCGGCACCCACCGCGCCACCGCAGCGCGGCGGGTGGTCCGGGCGCGCGAGGCGCTGGTCGCCGGAACGCGGGCGCTGCTCGCGGCGCGGCTCCACCTCGCGAGCGATGAGCTCGACGAGGTGATCGGCATGGTGCTGAGCCGGCTGGATGTCTCGCTGCCGGCGCTGTTCCAGGCGCGCGGGCCATGACAGGCGGTACGCCGCGCTGCCCCGACGACAACACGCTCGCCCAGCTGGTCGCCGGCGAGCTGCCCGAGCACCAGCGCGCCGAGGTCGAGCGCCACCTGGGCGACTGCGCCGCGTGCGCCGAGCTGATCGGCGAGTACGCGCGCGCGTCGCCCCAGCGCCACGTGCCGGCGCGGTTCCGGCTGGTCCGCCCGCTCGGCGGCGGCGCGATGGGCGAGGTCTGGGAGGCCGATGACACCGCGCTCGGGCGCCGGGTCGCGCTCAAGTTCGTGCGGCCCGACGCGACCGCCGATCGCGCGTACCAGGCGCGGCTGGTCCGCGAGGCGCGCGCGCTCGCCCGCCTCAGCCACCCCAATGTCGTCGCGATCCACGACCTCGAACAGGGCGAGGACGGCGAGCTGTTCGTGGCGCTCGCGCTCGTCGATGGCACGAGCGCGCGGGTGTGGCAGCGCGCGGCGCCGCGCGCGACCGACGAGATCCTCGCGGTGTGGCGCAAGGTCGCCGACGGGCTCGCCGCCGCGCACCGCGCCGGCATCGTGCATCGCGACCTCAAGCCCGACAACGTGTTCATCGCGGGGGACGGGCGCGTCGTGCTCGGCGATTTCGGCCTGGCGAGCCTGGCGGCCGACGGCTCGACGACGTTGACCGCGACCGGTCAGATCGTCGGCACGCCGCTGTACATGCCGCTCGAGCAGCTGCGCGGCGGCGGCGCCACACCCCGGAGCGATCAGTTCGCGCTGTGTGTCTGCCTGTGGGAGGCGATCGCCGGCGAGCGACCGTTCACCGGCGGCACGATGGCCGCGC
>DATIPJ010001156.1:0-6373 GCA_035472155.1 Kofleriaceae bacterium | reverse complement strand
CGGTCTATAGCGAGGGCCTGTGCCCGGCGGGCCCGTGCATGGCGAACACCAACGGCATCTTCGAGAGCCGCTCGCTGCTGGGCACCGCACCGCTCGCCAGCGATGGCTCGGTGCGCGTGCAGCTCCCGTCGCAGTCGGGCGTGGTGTTCGAGCTCCAGGACGACAAGCACAACTCGATCGTGAAGATGGGCGAGGAGCACCAGCTCGGGCCCGGCGAGCAGATCTCGATGGGCATCAGCGAGCCGCTGTTCAACGCGGTGTGCGCCGGCTGCCACGGCTCGATCACCGGCCACGAGGTCGATGTCAGCGTGAGCCCCGATGCGTTGACCGGCGCGTCGGCCTCGATGTCCGCCGACGTCACCCCGACGTCAGTCGGCCCATGATCGCTAATTAGACTTGGGGGGCGAGGAGCCCTGCGCGCGGATCACGTCGTCGACGGCGTTGCCGTTCTGCTTCACGTCGGGGTGGTCGGTGTGCTTGGGATCGATCACCGCCTTGATGACCGAGCTGGTCTCCTTGGGCGGTGGCGCCTTCGCCTCGCGCAGCGCGACGACCTCTTTCCTGGCGCGCGGATCCTCGATCACCAGCGCAAGCGCGTCGTAGCTCTTGAGCTTGTCGACCGCGCGGACCTCGAACTCGGGGGTACGCCAGGTGATCTTGCCGCCCTCGACGTCGCCCGGGCCGTACTTGCCCTCCATCACCTGGCGGAAGGTCGCAAAGCTCTTCTTGTCCTCGGGCAGGATCGAGACATCGAGCGACACGAACATCTTCCAGAGCTTGCCCTCGTAGAAGAAGAAGAACCGGCGCTGGTTCTTGCCGCCCTGGTTCTCCCAGCGCTCGAGCATCGACTCGTTGGTGTTGTGCCTGAACTCGTCCTCGACGATCGACACGTCCCACGGCGAGGGCTTGGAGGTCTCGAACTTGATGTAGCTGGCCTCGAGGCGAGCGATCTCGCTCTTCTTGTCGCGGCGCAGGCGGTCCTGGGCCGCCAGATCGGTCGTCGCCTTGAGCTTCTCGTCGTAGCGCTCGTCGAGCTGCTTGGCGAACACCCCGATGACCTCGTCCTTGGTCATGCCGAACTTGAAGCCGGCGTAGAGCTCGGCGAGCGCCTTCTTGTGCTCGGCCGAGACCGGCGTTGCCTTCGGCGCCTTGGCCTTGCTGGCCGCGACGGGCTTGCTCAGGGCGGTCGCCGGCCAGAGGCTGAGCAGCGGGAGGCCGAGCATCAGCCCGAGCACAAGACGATCGATTCGGTGAGCTCTACGCATGGGTCCTCCAGCGATCTGTATCCTACGACGTGCGACCGCGCGGGAAAATTTACCCGCGGCGCACCGAGCGGGCGGCGCAGGCTCAGAGGAAGAACGAGAACCGCGAGCTCTTGTTCGACTCCGCCTGGAGCCGCTGCTCGAGCTTGTTGGCCTCGTCGATCAGCTTCTTGGTGCGCTCGGTGAGCGAGCGCAGGCGCTTGACGTAGTAGACCTCGGAGGCGCCCGGCTCGCCGCCCTTGATCAGCGCGTCGCGGGTGCCATTGGGCAGGAGCAGCAAGAGCTTCTTGGTCGGCACGCTGTCGCTGCCCTGGGTGTGCAGCTCGCCCTTGGTCCACACCGCACCCGGCTCGTTGCGATACGCGTACGCGCTCGGCGCCTCGTTGTTGTCGCACTTCCCGCTCGTGACCGGGTTGGCGCCGCCGCAGTACGGCGGGCCGAGCTCGACGATCTTCACGCCGAAGTCGCTCTTGTCGGTGTCGGTCGGCGCCTGGATCAGCGCGCCGTAGCGCACCGCGTTGACGCTCGCGAGCGCGGCGTTCTCGTGGTCCTTCACCGACGCGGCGGTCGAGGCCGTCTTGCCCGCGGCGAGCGCGAGGTCGTCGCTCTTGGCAGCCTTGACGTGGGTATCGACCATGCCCTTGACCTCGGCGGAGCCCGAGTAGAACGACATGATGAGCCCGGTGATCTCGGGATCGAGCGCGCTCGCGGTGCGGAACACCGTGCCGGCCTTGACGTCGAGCCGCGTCGCGAGGTCGGCGAGCTTCTTGTCGGCGGCCGCGTCGGGCCGGAAGTTGTTCTTGGTCTTCATCTCGTCGAGCACGCCGTCGAGCTCGGACAGCGTTCGCTTGACGTTCTTCACCGTCGACGGCGTCTTGTCGTCGCCCAGGATCGATCGCGCATCCTTGAGGCCCTCGTTGTAGAGGTTGGCGCCCTTGGCGATCTGGCCGACCACGACGCCGACCACCAGCGCGATCACGGCCGGGACCGCGACCTTGGCGATCATCGCGCCGTGCGACTGCGCGCCCACGTTCTCGACGGGCTTGCCGTCGTGGACGATCACGATCTCGGGGGCACGCTGCACCGTCCCGACGGCGGCCATCGCGTTCATCGCGCCGAACGGGTCCTCGGCTGCGTTGGGGATCACAGGCGGTGGAGGCTGGGGAGGGGGAACGTTCAGGCCCGGAGGTGGCACGACGCCGCCCGTTCCGCCGTTGCCGGTACCGGCGGCAGCCTGGCCGGCTTTCTTCAGCCCGAGACGCTGCTTGAGCTCGCTGATGTCTCGGCTACCACCACGCTTCGGATCGCTCAAAATGACCTCCGGTCAGGACGGGAAACTTTAGGGATTGCGTGTCCCTACTGTCAAGGATGCCTATGAGTTGGCGGGGTTGCGAACCATTCTGACCTGTCGCTTCCTCACCACACTTGAGCGGGGCGTGAAAAGCCGGTCACACGTTTCATCGAAGATCCGATCCCCGTGCTCGCCGTAAGCTGTCAGAATCGAGGGCGTTTCATCCGCGATCAGGTTGCTGCTGAGCTGGCCTGTCGGCTGCACAGTAAACCGACCGCAGTCGTCGAGCGTCCTAGCGCCGTTCCTTAGCTTGCGGTCAGCCCCCTTCCAAAGAGCCAACCCCACATGATGCGCATCATGCGTTCCTCCCACCTTTATCTATCGGCCCTGTTGATCGGCGGAGTCCTCGGCGTCGGGGCCATGGGGGGAACGGCGGAAGCCGGCCACGCCCACTTCAGCGGTGGCGTGCGGTTCAGCGGCCGCGTGTCGGGCCACGTCGGGGTGCGATTCGCGCGGCCGCACTGGCGCCCGCGCGGGTGGTTCGGCGGCAGCGTGTGGGTGGGCGGGTACTACTACCCGCGCCCCTATTACTACTACTACTACCCCGAATACGTACCTTCGTATTACTACGGCTACAACGGGTCGTATTACCCCGTCCAGCCCAACGCGGTGGTCGCGCCCGGCGCGGTCGCCGTTGCTGCGGCCAAGCCTCCGATGCCCACGTTCGGCATCGGCGTGGCCGCGGGCGGCTCGAACGTCGACGGCCGCCAGGAGTCGTCGGACCTCAGCGCGCTGGTTCGCTTCCGCCTGACGCCCGGCCTGCTCATCGAGGGCGAGCTCGGCCGGACCTCGTTCAAGGATGACGTCCGCGTCGACCGCCGGATCGGCGGCTCGCTGATCTGGGAGATCGGGGCGCGCAACGCCCTCGCGCCGTACCTGCTCGGCGGCGGTGGTGTGGAGCAGGCCGATGTCGACGGCAGCTTCTCGACCACCCAGGAGTTCGGCGAGCTCGGTGTCGGTCTGCGGTGGGCGCTGTCGCGCAACCTGCACCTGACGTTCGATGTTCGCGCCGGGGCGCGCAAGGCGATCGACTCGAACCAGCCGGACGCCGTGTCGCCGGTGGCGCGCACGGTCGCGCCGCCCTCGGGCGTCAATGGCGACGACACCGAGAACTTCACGCGCGCGCGGCTGGCGGCGATCCTGAACTTCTGAGCGTCTAGACGCCGCACCTCGAACACCGGCCGCGCTCTGCGGCCGTTGGTTTTTTCGGCTACGATTCTGGGCGCATGGGTTCGTCATGACCTGTCCCGCCTGCGGCAAGGACGTCCTCGACATCGACGTCAAGTGCGGCAGCTGCGGCGCGGCGCTCGGAGCCAGCGGCGCGCATCGCATGATCGGGCAGATGATGCTCGGCCAGTACGAGCTGGTCGATGTCCTGGGGCAGGGCGGGATGAGCGTGGTGTTCAAGGGCCGCCACAACCTGACCAACCAGGAGGTCGCGCTCAAGATCCTGCCGCCCGAGCTGGCCGCGCATAGCCAGGTCAAGTCGCGCTTCCTCGAGGAGGCCAAGGCGCTGGCCTCGCTCGACCACCCCAACATCGTGCACCTCTACAACTTCGGCCAGGAGAACGGCTACTTCGTCCTCGCGATGCAGTACGTCCAGGGCCGCACGTGGGAGCGCATGATCCTCGAGGCCAAGCGGCTCGAGTGGGCGGCGTCCTGCCGGGTCGCGATCCTCGTGCTGCGCGCGCTCGAATACGCGCACGGCCGCGGCGTGGTGCATCGCGACATGAAGCCATCGAACGTCCTGGTGCGCTCGCACGATGCGGTCGCCACCGTGATGGACTTCGGCATCGCCAAGATGACGACGTCGACGCGCCTGACCGCGACCGGCCAGACGATGGGCACGGTGCGCTACATGTCGCCCGAGCAGGTGCGCGGCCAGGAGGTCGACCTGCGGACCGATATCTACTCGCTGGGCGCGACGCTGTACGAATCGCTGACTGGCGACACGCCGTTCGGCGGCAACACGCACTTCGAGATCATGACCAAGCATCTCTCGGAGGCGCCGCGGCGGCCGGCCAAGCTCGGCGTCGCGATGCCGGCCGCGGTCGAGGACGCGGTGATGCGCAGCCTCGCCAAGCGGCCCGAGGATCGCTTCGGGTCCGCGCGCGAGATGCGCAAGTACCTCGAGAGCGCGCTCCGCGACAGCGACCTCGGTCTGGTCGAGACCCAGCGCCTCGCGCGCGAGGTGCTCGGCGACCTGCGCTCGGCCGCGCCCGGGGACGCCGCAACCACGACCGCGCCGCTGCCCGGGGTCGATCCGCGCCGCCGGTTGTCGACCGCGAGCCCGCTGGCCGAGGAGCTCGAGCCCTCGGAAGGCCGCCGGCGACGGCGCAAGCGCCGGCGGCCATGGCTCGCGCTCGCGGCGGTCGTCGTCGTGTCCGCCGGCGCGGTGGCGGCGGTCGCGGTCCAGCGCGCGGGGCGCTTTCACGCCACGGTCGCGATCAACGGCGTCGCGCTCACCAAGGGCAAGACCGCCGGCACGCTCGTGGTCGAAACCGACGGCACGATCGAGCCCGACGAGCTCGGCAGGCTCTACCAGAGCACGCTCGATGCGCTGCGGCTGTACATCAAGCAGAGCCGGCTCGGCGACAAGGTCCAGCTGCCCGATCCGGTCGACGTCTTGCTCGGCGTTCCCGCCCGCGCGCTGTGCGAGCCATCGGCGTACCTCGATCATCAGGCGCCCCCCCGCTGTGCGACGGCGCTGTCGGCCACCGCGATCGGCGCGCGCGGGACGCACCGCCTCATGGTGGTGAGCGACCGCGCACAGCTGATCTCCGCCATGCGCAAGGGCGTCGCGCAGGCCGCGTGCGATTTTTCACCCGCCGAAGGCAACCAGCTCGTGCGTGAAATCTGCGACGCAGCGGGCCGGTTCGCCGAATCCTCGAATTGACAACCTCTTGAACAGCCAAGGATAATCACCGAGGAGGGATCATGTCCCGCACGGTCATCGCTGCCGTCGTTGCTGCCGTGATCGCCGCCCTGACGGCGATCGCGTTCTTTGTCACGTCGACGTCGTTCGAGGAGCGCCTGAAGAAGGATGCCGACGCCAAGCTCGCGCGCGCATACCAGGTCGTACAACAGCTCAATCAGCTCGAGGGCATCGACGTCTCGAACAAGGCCGAGCGGCTCGCCGCCGCCAAGGAGTTCGTCACCGCGATCAAGACCGACAGCTCCGGCGAGCGCCAGGCTCAGGCGCGCATCGGCTTCCAGAAGTTCACCGCCGACGAGAAGCAGGGCGACGTCAAGCCCGACATCATCGCGCTGGTCGACGCCACCTGTAACCTGCTCGCGATGAACGAGGTCCCCACGGTGGTCGCCAAGCAGTGGAAGACCCCCAAGGGCGACTGCATGATCCCGGCGGTCAACGTCGTCCTCGGCCGCAAGATCATCATCAGCGACATCTGGGACTACGGCGAGAAGGGCATGATGAAGATCGGCGTCGCGCCGGTGGTCGATCCCGATGCCCCGATCTCGGCCAAGGATCCCGATGGCGTCGTGATCATCGGCGCGATCGTGGTCGCGTACGCGCAGACCGCGCGCGAGGCCCAGAAGGACCGCAACCTGCTCGGCACCGAGATCGCGTACTACGACAACAAGAACGTGGTCGCGACCAGCTTCACGACCGGAGCGACCGGCACGGAGGACACCGCCAAGGCGCGCGCGCTGACCGATCTGCTCCGGTCGGGCGGGCTGGCCGAGGGCGGCGCCAAGCAGCGGATCACGATCGACGGCGTCGACTACCTGGCGGCGGCGG
>DATIPJ010001155.1:0-12080 GCA_035472155.1 Kofleriaceae bacterium | reverse complement strand
GGCGGCGGCCCCCCGCCCGCCACCACCCTCACGGCGCTCGGCGTGGGACGGTGCGCGGCGCGGCGCCAGGCGACGACGACGGGCCGAGGTCGCAGCCACTACGACTGAGCGCCGCTCTCCGATGCGAGTCACCACTCGTTGGCGCGGAGGAAGTCGCGGGCGCGGGCGCGGGCGCGGAGGCGGCAGCGGAGGCGGAGGCGGTAGCGGCAGCGGCAGCGGAGGCGGAGGCGGTAGCGGCAGCGGAGGCGGAGGCGGAGGCGGCAGCGGCGGCGGCAGCGGAGGCGGAGGCGGCAGCGGAGGCGGAACCGGCAGCGGAGGCGGAACCGGCAGCGGAGGCGGAGGCGGAACCGGCAGCGGAAGCGGAAGCGGAGGCGGCAGCGGAGGCGGCAGCGGAGGCGGAGGCGGAACCGGCGGCGGCAGCGGAGGCGGACGCGGCAGCGGAGGCGGAACCGGCAGCGGAGGCGGAGGCGGCAGCGGCAGCGGAACCGGCAGCGGAGCCGGCAGCGGACGCGGACGGGGAATCCGCAGCGGGTCGCAGTCAACGGTGAGGGCCTGGATCGCCGCCAGAGCTGACGACTGCCTTGCGAAGGCTCCGTTCGTGAGACCCGATCTGCGATGCATGAGAGCGCGCGCGTATCGCCACGCATGTGGCGGCCTGTGGACGCTGCCGGGCTGAGGACAACCACGCGCGCATGGCAGGTGACCGCGCACGTCCGGGCGGTGGTTGACCTCTGCCCTTGCACAACCGCAACTCGGATCGCCCAAGATGCCAGAGACGCGGTTGTACACAGCGCCCGACAGGCCCTGCCACTATGGAGAGTTTTTTGGGAGGGATCAGAATCGGAGAGGTGTCATGGTCGTCACCTCCGCCCCGCGGCGGCTACCTGATCGGCAGCGGTCCTATGGGGGGCGCCTGAAAGTCGGTGGTCAGATGCGGTTCAAGCGTTCAGGCCGGCGCTGGCTCGAGTCCGGACTGGCGCGTACTCGTTCATGAACCGCTCGCTCGACAGGTACACGATGCGAGCGTTCGGACGGTTGCCTGTTGCTCAGAGCGCTGCATCTGAGCGAGCGACTGCGGCCGTGCTTCTCGAGGCCGGAGGCCTCGCGTATCGCGACCTTGGCCGCCACGTGAGGATCAGGCCGCGTTCCAGATCCAACGGTGATAGGGAGCCATTGCGAGTGTTGTGTATATAGTGCAAATCATTAGTAATTAGATATGCTCAATCAGCTTGCGAAATGCGATGGGAATGCTTATTGAGCTTGAATGGCAACGGCGGGATCCCGTGGCGTTCGCAAAAGACATGTTCAACAAGAGCTGTTCAAGAACGGCGGAACGCGCAGAGGCGCCGGCCGCAAGCCGAAGGGGACCCGGCGTGGCACGCCCCACCACGAGCGGCCCGAGGTGAAGTTGCGCCATCCGCTGCATGTCGTGCTGCGCGTCGTTGCGGCCGTCGGCAGCCTGCGCCGCCGCGAGATGTACCGCGCCGTCCGCGAGGCCACGATCGTCGTGGCGCTCCGCGAGCGCATCCGCATCGTCCATATCAGCCTGCAGCGCAATCACATTCACCTGCTCGTCGAGGCGGAAAGCAAGCAGGCGCTCTCGCGCGGCCTGCAGGGATTTCAGATCTCGGCGGCGAGGAATATCAATACGCTGCTTGGAGAGGCCGCTACAGGCGGCGCCGTGGGCGCGTATTTGCAGATCGCTATTTCGCGGAAGCGATCACGTCTCCACGCCGCGCGCGGAATGCGCTGTCCTACGTCGTCATTAACAACTGGCGCAAGCATCGGGAAGACCAGCACGGGCTCGCAAACACGTGGCTCGTGGACCCATTTTCGAGCGGGATCTCCTTTCCCGACTGGAAGGAGCTTGAAGACAAAGCCTTCATGTGGCCGATCCGCAAGACGTACGATCCGCTCTTGGTACGCAGGCCGGAATCGTGGTTATTGCGAGAAGGTTGGAAAAAGGCCGGTTCCGTCTCGTATCGCGAGGTACCGAGTCGGTCGACGTGAGCGGCGCCGAAGTGGCGCGGAAATGGGAGGCGCGGAGTTGGCGTCGCGGAAATGGGCGGCGCGGAAATGGGCGGCGGGTTCCGGGAGCGCCGGGTATCGCGGCTTCACGACGCGCGACCGCAGCTGCCTTGCCATCGAGCGTCACCTTGCGCGTCCCCTGCGCGAGCTCGACCTCGTAGACTCGGACGAGATCGTCCTTCCAGACCCGCGCGCCCAGCCGCGCACGCTCCTGGCCAACGCGACCAGGTCTTCCCGTGCGGATGACCGCGCCGTCGGGCGGCTGGCTCGAGCGAGAGGGCGTACTGGCGGCGGTTCAGCGCCGGTTCAGCGGATGACGAACTCCCAGCCGTGGCGCCCCCAGGTCGGCTTGCCGTCGTCGTCGAGGGCCGGGAAGAATGCGAAGCGGCGCGCCAGCTCGGCGGCGCGCAGGTCGATCTGGTCGTCGACGCCCTTGACGATGTGGACATCGCGCACGGTCCCCGTGGGGTCGATCGTCAGCTCGAGGCGGACGACCGCGCCGCGGAACATGTGCGCGGCGTGGAAGTCCCACTTGCTGTAGTCCTCCCGGGCGCGCGGAGGCCGGGCGCGCGACGGCGGCGGGGGTGGCACCGTGCCGACGCCGAAATCGTTGCCGCCGACGCCTTCGCCGAGGAGGCCGGAGCCGAGGCCCGGGCCGGTGTCGCCGTCGCGGTTGCCCGGGTCTTCGGTGGGTGGCGCCTCCGTGTGCACGACCAGGTCGGCATACGGATCGGCCGGCGCACGGGTCACCGAGCGAGGCGGCTCGCGGCCGCGGCGGCCGAGGGTGCCGGGAGCCGGTGCGATCGTCGGCTGAAGCTGCGGCGGAGGCGGCGGTGCGGGCGGCGGTGGCGCCGCCGGCGGCTCGACGACCTGGATCGGGGTCAGCGCGACCGATGGCGCCTCGCGCACGGCGTGGACGCCGACCAGCGCGACGACCGCGAGGAGCGCGCCATGCACGGCGATCGAGACCGCGCCGGCAACGGTCCGGCGGCGCGAAGCGCGGAGCTCGACCGCCGCGGGAGCGCTGTGCATCGACGCAATCTTATGCAGCCGCTGTGCCCGGGTCCATCCCCATCGACGGTGGGCGGTTCGTGTAGTCTCTCGGGCGCGCATGCATGATCCCGCGCTCTGGCGCATCGCGACGCTCAACATCTGGAACCGCCAGGGGCCCTGGGAGCGTCGGCTCCCGCTGATCCGCGAAGGGCTCGCCGCGCTCGGCGCCGACGCCATCGGGCTGCAAGAGGTCCTCGCGTTCGGCAACTTGCCCAACCAGGCCGACGAGATCGCCGCGGGGCTGGGCTGGAACGTCTATCACGCACCGGCGTGGCAGGTCGGCGGCGGGCTGACGTTCCGCAACGCGATCCTGTCGCCGCACCGGCTGTTCGATGCCCAGAGCCTGCCGCTTCCCTCTCCGCCTGGGCTCGATACCCGGTCGGCGGTATTCGCGCGGGTCGATGCGCCGCACGGCCCGATGCCGCTGTTCGTGACGCACCTGACGTTCCAGCTGCACATGTGCCGCGCGCGCTGCGAGCAGGTCGTCGCGCTGGTCGATCACGTCGCGCGGCTCGCGCCGATCGGGGAGCCCCCGCCGGTGGTGATCGGCGACTTCAACGCGGGGCCCGATGCCGACGAGATCCGCTTCCTGCGCGGGCAGACCACGCTCGAGGGCCGCTCGGTGTATTTCGCCGATTGCTGGGGCGTCAACGAAGGCGCGGCCGGCGCGGGCTACACCTACGACCGCCGCAATGCCTACGCGCTGCGCTCGCACGAGCCGTCGAACCGCTTCGATTACATCTTCGTGCGCGGCCCCGATGCGCGTCTGCGCGGCGAGCCGATCGAGGCGCGGCTGGCGCTCGATCAGCCGGTCGACGGCGTGTGGCCCTCGGACCACTTCGCCGTGGTCGCAGACATCTACGCGGCCCCGCGCGCTGCGGGCGACACCGGCTAACCCCAGTACTCACGGACACATGGGTTGTGCGGCGGATCGCAGGAAGGCACCGAACGTTCGGGCTGAATACATGGCGCCGGGTGCGCGTCGGAGCGAAAGTACCGCCATGACCAAGACGCTCCTGTCATCTATTCTAGGCACCCTGTTCGTTTCGTTGCTCGCCGGGGCAGCGCTCGCCGACGACGCCAAGGAAAAAGCGCCCGCCAAGAAGCCGCCGGCCGCCAAGCCCATCACGGTCAAGCTGAGCGACGGCGCCGGCAAGAGCGTCGGGACGGCCAAGCTGTCGGCCGACCCCGGTGGCGTGAAGATCGTGCTCGCGGTCAAGGGCCTGCCGCCCGGCGATCACGCGATCCACATCCACGAGGCCGGCAAGTGCGATGGCCCCGACTTCAAGTCGGCCGGTGGCCACTTCAACCCCGAGCACAAGAAGCACGGCACCGAGAACCCTGAGGGCTCGCACGCCGGCGACATGCCGAACTTCGCGGTCGATGCCAAGGGCGGCTCGAGCGCGACCGTCGTTGCGCCCGGCGTGACCATGGATGACGGCCCGCACTCGGTGTTCACCGGCGGCGGCACGGCGCTCGTGATCCACGAGAAGGCCGATGACCTCAAGACCGACCCGGCGGGCGCCGCCGGCAACCGCATCGCCTGCGGCCTGATCAAGAAGTAAGGTCTGCGTCCGTCGATCCGCCGTCGACGGCCTCCGGCCACAGCCGCCGGATCTCGGTGCCATCGCGCAAAGCGGCCAGCGAGCCGTAGTGCGTCGCGCGGTCGAGCCACAGATACGACTTGCGCGCCCGGCGCGCGCCGAACGAGGTGCACAGAAGCATCGCGGCGTCGCCCGTGTTGTCGAAGCCTTCCTCGTCGCGGTCGTGGCCGTGGACGAGGATCGTGAGCTCGCAGCCCGGCTCCGAGAGCCGCGCGAGCAGCTGGGCATCCTCGCCGCGGCAGAACCCATAACGCGTCATCGCCGAGTGCAGGACGTCGCTCGAGCGGGGCGCGCCGCGGAACCGCACGCGCTCGAACTCGTCGACCGACGCGGGGATGGGCGCGCCGTGGGTCACCGCGACACCGCAGGGCGCGATGCGGATCACCAGCGGCCAGCTCGCGAACCGGCGGCGCATCTCGGTGACCTGCGCCACCGACAGCTGCGCCTCGAGGTGCGCGGGCTCGTTGGGATGGAACTTCTGGGTCGCGCGGCCGCCGATGTGCGCGTGCTCGTGGTTGCCGCACAGGCTGAGCACGCGGTCGCCGAACCGATCCATCAGCGCGAACAGCTGCTCGAGCATCGCCGGCGTCTCATCGCGATACGCATACAGCGGCTCGCCGAAGCGGTCGACCACGTCGCTGCGCGCGGACTCGTCGGGCGGCCCGTGGACCCAGTCGCCCACCGAGACCCAGATCGGCTGCTCGCCGCGCGCGTCGCTCTCGAGGAACAGATCGCGCAGCCGCTCGAAATCGGCGAGGTTGCCATGCAGATCGCTCGAGATCAGCACCGGGCCCGCCGTGCTCTCGACCGTCACGACCTTGCGCCCTTCCTGCTGCTCCGCGATCGTCACCATGCGTGGCCTCCTGGCCCCCCGAACACGCTACCAACTATCATACGTAGCCGACCCGGCATTCTTCTCTCAGCGCTGCGAACTGACGCGGTGTGGCGAGGTCTCACCGGCGCAGACGTGCAGCTGCGTCGATCAGTTGCGGGCCGCTGCGTCTTGCGCCGCGTGGGAGCCGCTTAGCGGCCGAAGGGGACCGACACGCCGGTGCCGGTGGCGACCGCCTGCTCGTAGACGTACTGCGCCGCTGCGAGATCCTCGATCGCGATGCCGAGCGACTTGAACAGCGTGACGTCCTCGGGCGAGCGCCTGCCGGCGAAGCGCTCGAGCAGCAGATCGCCGAGCTCGCCGACGATGTGCTCGTCGCCGATCAGGCCCTCGGCCTTCGGGATCAGGAAGTCGCCGGATTCGGCGAGCGTGGACTCGCGGCGATCGACGACGAACCGCGCGCGCACGACCGCCGCCGAGTCGAGCTCGCGCCACGACGCGAAGCACGAGCCCACGGCGTTGATGTGCGCGCCGGGGCGCAGCCACGCGCCCTCGAGGATCGGCTCGCGCGTCGATGTGGTCGTGCAGATCAGGTCGGCGCCGGTCACCGCCGCCTGGGCGGTCTCCATCACCTCGATGCCGGGATTTGCCTCGGCGAATTCCTGGGCATGGGCGCGGTTGCGGCTCCACACGCGGACCCGGCCCACCGGGCGCACCGCGCGCATCGCAGCCAGGTGCGTCGTCGCCTGCACGCCGGAGCCGAGGATCGCGAGGTCGCCCGCGTCCTCGCGCGCCAGCGCCCGCGTCGCGGCGCCACTCACCGCGGCGGTCCGGATCGCCGTGATGCTGCTGCCGTCGATGATCGCGATCGGCGTGCCGTGCTTCAGATCGAACAGCATCACCACGCCCTGGTGCGAGTCGTAGTGGGTGCCGTGGTTACCGGGGAAGATGCTCACCACCTTGAGCCCGAGGCTCGCCGGCGAGCCCAGGTAGCCGGGCATGAGGCCGACCGCCCCGGTGCGATCCGGCATCCACACCACCGAGCGCAGCGGCAGCACGGCGTCGCCGCGGTTGGTGGCCTTGAGCGCTTCGGCCATGACGTCGACGCACGCCGGCATCGGCAACAGCCGCTGGACATCATCATAGGAGATCACGAGGACGTTCATCGCTGTACCGCCAGTGCGCCCAGGGCGCGATCGGGGTCCACATTGCCACCGGAGACGATCGCCACCACGCGCGCCCCCGGAGGCAGCTTGACCTTGCCGGCCAGCAGCGCCGCGGTCGCCGCCGCGCCCGAGCCCTCGACGTAGAGCTTGGCGCGGGTCATGAGCAGCAGCATCGCGTCGATGATCTCCGCCTCGGTCACCGTGGCGATCTCGTCGACGGCCTCGCGCGCGATCGCCAGCGGCAGCGCGCCGACGAACGGCGGCGTCATGCCGTCGGCGAGCGTCCCGGGCGGCCGCGGCGAAGGCACGGGCTTTCCGGCCGCGAGCGCGGGTCCAAGGCCGGGGCCCTCCTCGAGCTCGACCGCCACCACGCGGACGCGCGGCGCCGCCGCCTTGATCGCCGAGGTCACGCCTCCGAGCAGGCCGCCGCCGCCGACCGGGACGATCACCGCGTCGACCTGGGGCATGTCCTCGAGGATCTCGAGCCCGACCGTGCCCGCACCGGCGAGCAGCACCGGGTCATCGAACGGATGGACGAACGTCAGCCCGCGCTCGCGCTCGACCTCGTGCAGCTTGTCGAACAGGGTCGCGCGGTCGTCGTGCAGCACGACTTCCGCGCCGTAGCCGCGCACCGCGGCGAGCTTCGAGCGCGGCGCCGCCGACGGCATCACGACGACGCACGGCGCCTCGACGCGGCGCGCGGCCCACGCCACCGCCTGCGCATGGTTGCCGGCCGAGACGGTCACCAGGCCGCGCGCCCGGTCCTCGGCCGACAGCGACAGCACCTTGTTGAGCGCGCCGCGCGGCTTGAACGACCCGGTCTTCTGGAAGCACTCGCACTTCAGCCACAGATCGACGCCGGCGCGCGCGCCGATCGACTGCGCCGACAGCATCGGCGTGCGATGGATGGTCCCCGCGACGCGCTCGGCCGCGGCGCGGATCTCGGACAGGGGGATCATGGCGGCATCTTATGCGAACCGCCTCTCGCACGGCGCCTCGCTGCGAGGAAGAACGCCCCAGACTGGGTGCGTTAGCGGGCGTCAGCGGCGCGCGCCGCCCGGATCTTCGAATCCGGCGGGGAGCTGGGCTTGCACCGTCGAGCGGTAGGGCCCGCCCTCGAGCGCGGCCTCGTTCACGTCCTTGAGCGCATCGAGCACGCGCTCCGAGGCGTCGCGCGCGCTGCGTGCGTGGTCGCCGGGGGCGAGCCGGGCGGCGAGCCGCAGCGACGCGTAGGCCAGCACGGCCTGTGCGTGGTTGGCGGCGCCGAGGCGCGCGACGTCCTCCGGCGTGTTGCCGTCGGAGACCTGCGCCCAGCGCTCGGCGACATCGGCCTGCAGCACCGACGCGAGGCGCGCGTCCATCTGCAGCGGATCGCAGCGCGTGCCGAACGCGAGCTGGTTGTAGTCACTGCGGCGACGCTCGCGCGCACTGCGCACCGAGCGCCACGTCCACGTCCACGCCGACAGCGCGACCAGCCCGCCGGCGGCGACCAGCCCGCCGACGCTGCCCGCGATGACCGCGCCGATCGCGGCGACCGGGCCCCACACGCGTGCATAGCCCGCGACGACGCTGCGCGCGCTCAACGCCACCGCATGGCCGCGGTAGCCATTGTCGACGTCGCGCGTCACCCACGTGGTGCCGACGGGAACCAGCGGGACCCAGTAGATGTGGAAGAACCGGGTCAGCTGGCGCTGGCCGCCATAGCTGTCGACCTCGCCGTAGTCGCGCGTACCGTAGATCACGATCATCGCTGAAACGCCCGCCTTGCGCTTGACCATATCACGGCGCATCGCCGCGGCATCGCCCGAGGGTGGGTCACAGCGGCCGTCGCTTCATGCGGCCATCGACCGACAGCGTGCCGGGGCCGACGACGACGAGGAACAGGCAGCCGAGCAGCATCGCTACATCGATACGTGATTCGTGCGCCATGCTCCAGAAGCCGGTCGCACCGGTAGGCTCGGCGAAGCCGGCAAAGCCGTACCCGAGCAGGATCGGCACCTTCGTCGACACGATCGCGACCACCATGTCGAGCAGCAGCGCGAACGCAGACAGCCGCGTGAACAGCCCGATCAAGATCAGCGCGCCGCACGCGATCTCGATCGCGCCCACGGCGGGCGCCGTGATGTCGGGGTACGGGATCCCGATCTTGGCGAACCGGCCGACGCCGAGCACATCCGGATCCAGGAGCTTCTGGATGCCCTCGGTGACGAACACGAACGCGATCGCCAGGCGCACCAGAAGCACGGCACGGGGCGGACTGGGCGCCAGGAGCTTCTGGGTCGAATTTCGCTCGTTTCTCATCAGGTGCAAGAGACTCATGGGATCTCCGTCCGCTCCGGAGACGATAGAACGGTTCACCGCCGAGTACCACCGCGCGTTCAAACGCAGCGGCCTCGCCGTGCAACCAACCATCATGGCGACTCCTCGGCGTACCTTTCTGACCGCCGCTGCCGGTGGCGCGCTCCTCCTCAGCTGCTCGGGCGCGCGCTCGGCCCCCAAGAATCCCGCAGACAAGGGCGGCAAGCCCGAGGGCGACGACGAGGTCACCCCGGTCGAGGACCTGATGCGCGAGCACGGGGTCCTGCGCCGCGTGATGTACCTCTACGACGAGGCGGCCCTCCGTCTCGACGGCAAACGCGAGCTGCCGCTCGATGCGCTCGCCGGGTGCGCGGGCATCGTGCGCCGGGTCATCGAGGACTACCACGAGAAGCTCGAGGAGGACTTTCTGTTCCCGCGCTACGAGAAGGCGGGCAAGCTCGCCGACCTCACGGCGATCCTGCGGCGCCAGCACCAGGCGGGCAGGGCGCTCACGGCGCAGATCACGGCGATGGCCAAGGCGCCCCTCGCCGACGCAGACCGAGCGCAGCTGGCCACGGCGCTGCGCAGCTTCAACCACATGTACCGCCCGCACGCGGCGCGCGAGGACACCGTCCTGTTCCCGGCGCTGCGCGGCCTGGTTGGCGAGCACGAGTACGACGAGATGGGCGAGCAGTTCGAGGCCAAGGAGACCCAGATGCTGGGTGACCACGGCTTCGAGCGCGCTGTCGACGACGTCGCGCGGCTCGAGCAGGCCTTCGGCGTCGGTGATCTCGCGAAGCTCACGCCGTGAGTCGGCGATGGCCCGTGGTCGAGGCCGCGCCCGCTGATCGACCCCGCTGATTGACCTCGCTGATCGACCCCACTGATCGACGACGGGATCGTGATCGTCGACGGGGATCGTGATCGTTTTTCTCGGCTACAAGTGGCTTGCCCGGTCGCGCGCGAGCTCCCGGGAGAACAACGACACGCGCGCTGCGCGAATGCGTACCCGTGGGTGCTTCGCTCGTCCGTTGACCGCCGGATCGAGAATGGAGGTTCGTGGCATCTCCACGACTCGCCGACGCTTGATCCGCCCGGCCGTGCAATCTATCTCGCGAAGACACCCAGGGTACGGCATTCGCTGCGCGCGCGTCGACGCCCGGCGCGAGCGGGCGATCGGAATCCTCGGCGGGATCGTGATCGTCGACAGGATCGGTCCTCGGCGGGATCGTTGACGTTGACGTTGACGTTGACGTGATCGAGCCCGTGATCGTGGCCGTGCACGTGCACGGGAACGATACCGTGGTCGTGATCGGATCCCCTTGACGATCTTCTGCGACGAGTCAAGGCCGCAGTGCCGTTGCCCCTGGATCAATCGAAGGACGTCAATGTGCGTCCACGTCTACGCTATCGAGCTCGCGGGCGTGCGCCGGTCTTGGTGGATGACTTCGATGCCTTCGCGACAGCGGTGGCCTTCGAAGGCGTCACCACGTGCGACTTCTTGCTCGGCTTGTTCGCGACTGTGTTGCGCGCCGATATTTTGCCTGCTCGAGCAGATGCTCCATTGGCTGGGCGGACCGTGGTTTTCTGTCCACTCGACGATGGAGTCGCCTTCGCAGTGGTCGCTCGAATCGCTCCGTCGGTCCGTCGCGCGTTTCGCCGGGCCGCCGTGCCACCGGTCGCTCGCGCCACGGTCCGGGTCGCCGCCCGATCGATTGCGCGAGCCGTCCGTATGATCGACGCGCCGTCGTTGCCGCGCACTCGGCGGGTCGCGGCCCCGTCCGGCTGCCGCGTCGACTGTCGGGTCGCGGCGCCGTCGGTCCGTCGGGCGATCGGTCGGGTCGCGGCGCCGTCGCTGAGTCGAGCTGTCGGTCGGGTCGCCGCGTTGCCGGTCCGTCGGGCAATCGGTCGGGTCGCGGCGCCGTCAGTCCGTCGCGCGATCGGTCGGGTCGGGGCGCGATCGGTTTTTCGCGGGATCGGTCGGGTCGCGGCGCCGTCGGTGCCTCGCGCGATTCGACGCTGCGGCTTGCCGTCGGTCGCGCGCGGCGCGGCAGGCTTCGCAGAGGCGCGAGGGCCAGCGGGTTTCGTCGAGGCGCGGGTCGCAAGGGGAGGCGGGGGCGAGGGGAGGGCGAGCGAAAGCTGAGCGGAGGGCGCAGTGGGTGTGGCTTCGCGCGAGCGGGCGGATGACGAGGCGGTGCGCTGGAGCTCGGCGCGGGTGAATTCGATGATGCGGTGGTCCTCGGTGCTGCCGAAGACGCGGGTGCCGTCGGGGTGGAAGGCGAGGGTGCGGACGGTGGCCGGGCCCTTGACGTGACAGAACTCGGCGTAGTCGGGGAAGTAGCTCAGCTCCTTGTTGCCCTTGGGGCCGGGGGAGAGGTCGCCCAGCTCGGTGAGGTCGGGGAGGGCGAAGAGGCGGAGGCGCTGGTCGTTGGTGCTCACGACGGCGCAGCCGCCGTCGGGCGAGACGGCGCACGCGAAGGCCTCGGCGGGCAGATCGCGGCTCGCGGCATAGCTGCAGGTGCCGCGGTCCCAGATCCGCACGAAGCTGGCGCCGACGACGAGCACGCGCTCACCGGGGAGGAAGCGGGCATCAAAGATCGGGCCGCCGGCATACTCGCCGTCGAGGCTGGAGAGCTCGTCGGGGAGGTCGTGGGCGTCGAACACGAACAGGTTGCCGTCCCAGGTCGCGACCGCGAGCAGGTTGCCGTCGGGGGAGAACCTGACGCAGTACGGCCATTTGTAGGGCTCGCCGCGCCACTCCTCGTTGCCGTGCGGGCCGAAGGTCGCGACGGCGAATGGCTCGCCGCCACACACGGCGATCGTGCCGTCGCTGGTGGCGGCGATGCCGCTGATCTCGTCGTCGATCGCCTCGAACAGCCGCACGGAGGCGCGGCCGATCGACCACACCTCACCCGAGAGGGTTCCGGCGAGCAAGCCGTCGGGGCCCCAGGTCAGGCGCGAGACTTCCTCCTCGAGGGAGGTCACCGAGCGCTGGCCGCTCGTGAGGTCGAGAAAGCCGATGCCTTCGGTCGATGCGGTGACCACGGTCGATCCGTCGGGTGAGACGACGAGCGAGCTGATCGGCGATTCGAGCGAGGC
>DATIPJ010001154.1:0-5075 GCA_035472155.1 Kofleriaceae bacterium | reverse complement strand
CCGGAACTGCTCGGACGAGCCCAGCACCGCCTCGTCGGCTTCATTATCATCGATGCAGAATCCGTAGTGCAGTAACAGATACATATTCGGTTTGAGCCCGTAGTTGTTGCATACCTCTTCTCCGGGCTGATAACCGCGCTGTGCGATCAAGCGGAATACGCGACTGTCAGGATCGTAGTGCCAGCCGTCGGGGTCCCGCGCTCGTGATTGAGCATGTCGATACTTCCAGAGCGCGTGGAGCTCGCGGGAGGCCGGATCGGGGAGGATCTCGTCGATGCCGCGCTCGACACCGTCGAGGATCGCGGCGGCGACGTCGTCCGGGCTGGTCTTGGGCATCTGCATCTCACGGATCATGTCGGTGTCGATCGGCCCGGGGAACGCGGCGTGGACGGCGATCCGCTTGCCGGCGAGCTCGTTGCGCAGCGCCTGGGTGACCGAGTACGCGGCGGCCTTGGAGGCGGAGTAGCCGCCGAGCGCCGGCATGGCGGCGAACGACACGATCGAGAGCATGTTGACCACGCCCGCGGGGCCGGCGGCCGCCGATCGCTCGAGCGCGGGGAGGAACCCACGCGTGGTCGCGAGTGCGCCCTTGCCGGCGAGCCGGTCACGTACTCGTTGAAGTCAGCTCGGCGGAAACGCCAGCAGATCGAACGCGTGCGCCGCCGCGTTGAGCGCGGTGGTCTCGATCGTGGGCCGATCGTCGATATCGCCACACGACGAAATGATCGAGTCGCCGTACTCGGTGACTCCCGACGGCGTGGTCACGGTCACGATCACCGGGGCCGCGTCGACAGCGCAGCTATCCACGCTGACAACCCGAAACGCCTCGAGCTTGGGCACCAGCGCCTCGAGCTCCGCGGTGGTCAGCGTTCGCGACACGGACGTCCGGATGAGCGGGCGAGGCTCGGCCCGCCCCGGCGTACACCGCCAGGCACTGAGTGACCGGTCGGCGACCGTGAGTGAGTACTCGACTCCCTCCTGCGGGCACTCCGCGGTGGGCTGCGACGGGCCCAGGAAGCTGCCGGAAGTGTGGAGCACGAGCCGGCTAACCGATGAGCTCCACACGGAATCGTTGCCACCACACGCTGCCGCCGCGCCGAGAATCACGACCAGAAGTGCGCGCATCTCGCCAGCTCCAGCAAGCTGCGTGCCTGGCTCGCGCGCCGCTCACGGTTCGCGCCGGTCAGGCCAGGGCGCCGCCGTCCACGATGATCGACTGTCCGGTCATCCACGCGCCGGCGCGGCTGGCCAGGAACACCGCTGCGCCCGCGATGTCGTCGGGATCGCCGAGCCGGCGCAGCGGGGTGGTCGACGATGCGCGGCGCTCGCCCTCCTCGGTGTCCCACAGGGCGCGGGCAAAGTCGGTCTTGACCAGGCCCGGGGCGATGCAGTTGACGCGGATGTTGTGCGGGCCGTTCTCGACGGCCAGGTTGCGCGCGAGCTGCAGGTCGGCGGCCTTGGAGATGCAGTACGTGCCGATCGTGGTCGAGCCGCGATAGCCGCCGATCGACGACACGAGGATGATCGCGCCGTCGCGCTTGGCGATCATGTCGGGGAGCACCATCTGGACGAGCCAGTGATTGGAGCGGATGTTGGCGCCCAGGATCTTGTCGAAGGCGTCGTCCTTGATCTGCGACATCGAGCCGTAGGCGGGATTGAGCGCCGCATTGCAGATCAGGATATCGATCGGGCCGAGCTTGGCGTGGGTGTCGTCGACCAGCGCCTGCAGCTGATCCTTGTAGTTGATGTTGCAGGCGACCGGTACGGCGACCTCGGCGCCGCGCGCCTGGTTGATGCCGGCCGCGACCTGGTGACAGGCGTCGGCCTTGCGGCTCGAGACGACGACCTTGGCGCCGTGCTCGGCCAGACGCTCGGCGATCGCCTTGCCGATGCCCTTCGTCGAACCGGTGACGAGCGCGACTTTGCCTGTGAGATCGAAGAGAGTCATCGCCATCTTGTACCAGAGGCACTAGCGCGGTTGCGCGGCGCGGACGCCCGTGGCGATGGCCGCGGCGACGACATCGGTCGCGACGGCCTCGATCGCATCGTACGGCGCGGTGTGCACGCCGGTCGCGAGGCTGAACAGGGTATCGCCGTCGAACATCGTGTGCGCCGGGCGGACCGCGCGCGCGATGCCGTCGTGGCCGACGGTCGCGAGCCGATTGGCCTGCTCGGTCGTGAGCGTTGCGTCGGTGACGATCGCGCCGATCGTCGTGTTGCCGCCCGGGAACAGCGGCGACGATCGATCCCACGTCGTGAGCGGAGCGATCCAGGTGTGGCGCTCGTCGTCCCAGATGCCGCCCACGCTGTTCGCGACCACGATGGCCGCGACGACGGCATCGCCGACCCGCGCGCTCGCGATGCCCAGGCCACCGGGGCGGACCTGCTTCGCGCCGCCGGCCTTGGCGACGGTGGCGCCGATGCCGACACCGACCGCGCCGATCGCCGGGGCGCGGCCCGCGGCGCGGCAGGCTTCGTAGCCGGCGGCGACGTCGGGACGCACGCGGCGATCGCCGACGAACAGATCGAAGATCACGGCGCCGACCACGACCGGGATGCGCGCGTCTCCGAGCTGGAAACCGACGCCCTTCTCCTCGAGAAAGCGCATCACGCCGGCGGCGGCCTCGATCCCGAACGTGCTGCGCCCGGTGAGCAGCACGCCATGGGTGCGATCGATGACGGTCCCGGGCCGCAGCGCGTCGGTGCCCAGCGTGCCCGGCGCGCCGCCGCGGACATCGACCCCGGCGGCCGCGCCCTTCTCGGCGAGGACCACGGTACAGCCGGTGCGCGCGTCGCTGTGGGTCCAGTGTCCGACCGTGATGCCTTCAGGAAGCTCGAATCGAGTCGGCATGTTGGGCGTATACCGCGACCCCGACGGGATCGCCTCCTTGACTGAACCTGTGTTCAGTATGAGGATCGAGGCGTGCGATGCTGGCTCCGCGGCTGTGCTGCGTCGATCTCGACACGTTCTTCGTGTCCGTCGAGCGCTTGCTCGATCCCAGCCTGCGCGGGCGGCCGGTCGTCGTCGGTGGGCGCCGCGGCGGCAGCGGCGTCGTGACGTCGGCGAGCTACGAGGTGCGCGCGTTCGGCGTGCGCTCGGGGATGTCGATCCGAGAGGCCTCCGAGCGCGCGCCCGCCGACGCGGTCTTCGTGCCCGGGCACGGCGACGAGTACACCGATTACTCCAATCGCGCGCGAGAGATCGTCGAGCGCTACAGCCCGGTCGTCATCGCCGCCAGCATCGACGAGCACTACATCGACTTCCGCGGCTGCGAGCGGATGTATCGGCGCGCGATCGACGCCGACGACGATGCGACGATCTTGCGCGTGGTGCGCGAGATGACCGATGCGATCGATCGCGAGCTCGGGCTGCCGGCGAGCGCTGGCATCGCGGTCAGCAAGCCGATGGCCAAGGTCGCGAGCGGGCTCGCCAAGCCCAGGGGCGTGCTGCTGGTGCGCGCGGGCACCGAGGCCGCCACGCTCGCGCCGCTGCCGGTGCGCAAGTTGCCCGGCATCGGCCCGGTGGCCGAGGCGCGCCTGCACGCGCTCGGCATCCAGACGCTCGGCCAGCTGCTCGCCGCGCCCGAGGCGGGGCTGCGGCCGATCTTCGGCGCGTACACCGCCGGCATCCGGCTCGCGGCGCGCGGCGAGGGGCACCGAGGAGCTCGGCCGCGAGCGGCCCGCCTTTCGCGAATACGACCCGCGTGGCGCGGTCTCGGGCACGATCTCCAACGAGCGCACCTTCGTCGAATCGACCGCAGACAGCGCGCGCGAGGTGCTCTCGGGCCTGGCCGAGCGCGTCGGCTCGCGCGCCCGCCACCGCGGCGTCGTCGCGGGGCAGGTGACGCTGAAGCTCCGTTACGTCGACTTCCACACCCTCACGCGCGGCCGCACGATCGCGCCGACCAGCGTCGACTTCGAGCTCCACCGCGTCGTCCTCGAGCTGTACCGCGAGGCGCGCAGCCGCGACCTGCCGATCCGCCTGCTCGGCATCCAGCTCGCCAGGCTGCGCCTCGATGCCGTGCAGCTACCGCTGTTCGACGCCGGCGAGCGGCGCGGCCTCGCCGTCGATCGCGTGCGCGACCGCTTCGGCTATCACGCCGTCCACCTCGCGACGAGCCTCACAGAGGTCGGCGGCTCGAGGACTCGCCGCCTCAGGCGCCGAGGGTGAGCGGAAGGTCGCGCAGCCGGCGGCCGGTGACGTGGAAAAGCGCGTTGGCGAGGGCAGGGGCCACGGTGGGGAGCGCCGGCTCGCCGAGGCCGGTGACGCGCACGTCGGGGCGGTCGACGAAGTGGACATCGATCACGGCGGGCGCCTCGTGCATTCGCAAGAGCTCGTAGCTGTGGAAGTTGGTCTCGACGACGCCACCGCCGGCGATGGTGATCCGCTCGCGGAGGGCGGCGGACAGGCCCTGGACGATCGAGCCCTCGATCTGCGCGCGGCCGCCGTCGGGGTGGACGACCGTGCCGCAGTCGGCGGCGCACACGACCCGATGGATCACGATGCGGCCGGCGTCGACCGAGGCCTCGATGACCGACGCGGCATAGCTGCGATGGTCGAAGCAGGCGGCGATGCCGCGCCCCCGGCCTTTGGGCGGCGGTTGGCGCCAGCCGGCCTTGTCGGCGGCGAGCGAGAGGCACGCCTTCATGCGCTCGGGGACGAACGTGTCCTCGGGCGCCGATGACTTGCGCGTCACCGGCGGCTGATCGATCAGCCCGAGGCGATACTCGAGCGCGTCGACGCCGGCGGCGGCGGCCAGCTCGTCGAGGAAGCATTCGATCGCGAACGTGGAGTGCGTGGTGTTGACCGCGCGCCACCAGCCGCGCGGCACGCCCGAGCGCAGCAGCGTGTACTCGCTCTTGCGGTGCGGGATGCGATAGAAGGCGTCGGCGGCGCCGTGGGTCTCGCCGGCGCCGAGGCCCTTGGCGTTGTCGCCGCGGTACGTCGCGCCGATCGCCGGGTCGCAGAGCCGGTGGCGCAGGGCGAGCGGGCGGCCCTGTTCGTCGAGCGCGGCCTCGAGGCGATGGATACCGCACGGCCGGTAGAAGTCGTGGCCGAGGTCGTCCTCGCGGGT
>DATIPJ010001153.1:0-6577 GCA_035472155.1 Kofleriaceae bacterium | reverse complement strand
CGACGCCCGTGTCGCGATCCGTCGCAGTCACACCGGCCGACTTCCGCGGCGAGCGGCTCGATCCCGGAGCGAGGCCGCGGCTCAGCGTTTCAGCTCAGCGTTTCAGCCAGCGCAGTGCCGACTTGCGACGCTGGGCCTCGTCGGTCGTTCCGTTCGCACAGCGGCGGCAGAGGCAGGCGACATCGCGCGCCTCGGTTGGCACCTTTTCGAGTGCCTCGCTGGAGACCGACATTTCGAAGCACCAGCACCTGGTGCGACCGGCGGCCAGCTGGCAGTCGTTCGGCTCGCCACACCGCGGACAGCGCGACGGATCGACGAGGGTCATGCCGGGGTCGGGTTCTGGCGCTCACGCCGGAGTCGATGCGCGGCCTGGACCATGTTCGCGAGGGCCTGCTCGACCTCGGGCCAGCCGCGCGTCTTGAGACCGCAGTCGGGATTGACCCAGAGCCGCTCGATCGGGAGGACATCGGCCGCCCTGGTCAGCAGATCGTAGATCTCGTCGGCGGTCGGCACGCGTGGCGAGTGAATGTCGTAGACACCCGGGCCGACCTCATTCGGATAGCCGACGCGACGGAAGTCGACGAACAGCGCCATGCGCGAGCGCGAGGTCTCGATCGAGAGCACGTCGGCGTCGAGCTCGGCGATCGCGCCGAGGATCTCGCCGAACTCCGAGTAGCACATATGCGTGTGAATCTGCGTATCGTCTCGCACCGACGAGGTCGCGAGCCGGAATGCATCGACGGCCCAGCGCAAGTACGCTGCGTGATCGCGGCGGCGCAGCGGCAAGCCCTCGCGGATCGCCGGTTCGTCGACCTGGATCGCGGCGATGCCGGCGGCCTCGAGGTCGGCGACCTCGTCGCGCAGGGCGAGCGCGATCTGCAGCGTGGTGTCGCTGCGCGGCTGATCGTCGCGTACGAACGACCACTGCAAGATCGTCACCGGTCCGGTCAGCATGCCCTTGACCACGCGCCTGGTGAGCGACTGCGCGTAGCTCGACCACGCGACGGTCATCGGCGCGGGCCGCGAGACGTCGCCGAACAGGATCGGCGGCTTCACACAGCGCGAACCGTAGCTCTGGACCCAGCCGAGCTCCGTGAACACGAAGCCCGCCATCAGCTGACCGAAGTGCTCGACCATGTCCGTGCGCTCGAATTCGCCATGCACGAGCATGTCGAGATCGAGCGCCTCCTGTTTCGCGATGCAGCGCCTGGTCTCCTCGCGGAGGAAGCTGTCGTAGGGCTCGTCGGCGAGCTTGCCGGCGCGCCAGGCGGCTCGCGCGCCGCGGACGTCGCCGGTCTGCGGGAACGAACCGATCGTGGTGGTCGGAAGGAGAGGGAGGCCCAGCCGGCGATGCTGGGCCTCGGCGCGAGACGCGAAGGGCGATGCCCGGCGAAGCATCGCGTCGGTCACGGTGGCGAGACGCGCGCGCACCGTGGGATTGGTGACGCGAGGAGAGCGCCGCCGGCTCGCAAGCGCGGCGCGCGCGCGATCGAAGGCGTCGCCGGTGGGCATCGGGGCCAGCGCGCCGGTGGCGAGCACGCGGATCTCGACGAGCTTCTGGATCGCGAACGCGAGCCACTCGCGAAGCTCGGCGTCGAGGTGGATCTCGCGCGCGACGTCGACGGGCGCATGCAGGAGCGAGCACGATGGCCCGATCCAGACCCGGTGCTCGCCGAGCTGTTCGACCGCGCGGCGCAGCTGCGCGTGCGCCCGGTCGAGGTCGGTGCGCCAGACGTTGCGCCCGTCGACAACACCGAGCGACAGGATCGTCGCGCCGGCGAGCGAGGCGAGCACCGCATCGAGCTGATCGGGTGCTCGCACGAGGTCGACGTGGAGCGCCTCGAAGCCCGCGTGCACGGCGAGCGGCAGATTGGCCGACAGCTCGCCGAAGTAGGTCGCGAGCAGGACGTTGGGCCGGAGCGCCCGGCGAGACAGCCGCGCGAATGCGGACCGGTACGCGTCGCGCTGCGTCTCGTCGAGATCGGTGACGAGGCAGGGCTCGTCGAGCTGGATCCACCGGATGCCGGCGGTCGTGAGCAGCGAGAACAGCTGCTCGTAGGTTGCGAGCAATTCGTCGAGCAGCGCGAGCGGCGACGCGCCATCCTCGCGCGCCGTCTTCGAGAGCAGGAGAAAGGACACCGGGCCGAGCACGACCGGCCGCGCCTCGACGCCTGCCTCGCGTGCTTCATCGATCTCGCCGAGGATGCGCGCCGGGTCGAGCTGGAACGCCTGGCCGGGCGTCAGCTCGGGGACGAGGTAGTGGTAGTTGGTGTCGAACCATTTGGTCATCTCGAGCGCCGCGACGTCGGTCCTCGTCGCCGGATCCTGGAGGCCGCGCGCCATCGCGAAGTACCGGCGCGTCGGATCGCTGATCGACCGGAAGCGCTCGGGAACGACGCCGAGCATGACCGCGGTGTCGAGCACGTGGTCGTACAGCGAGAAGTCATTGCTCGGGATGTGGTCGAGGCCGGCGTCCTTCATCGCGGCCCAGTGCGTACGCCGCAGCTCGCGCGCGGTGCGCTGCAGCTCGGCCTCGGTCGACTTGCCAGCCCAGTAGGCCTCGACCGCTTTCTTCAGCTCTCGATCCCGACCGATACGAGGAAATCCAAGACAGGTTGCGAGTACGGCCATGACGATCCTCCAGCGCCCCTCGGCGCCTGCGTGGAGGGCAACCGACCGGCACGGATCGAGTCACTCGCTCGGAATGTTCGTGCTGTGGCATGTTGCACCTCCGACACCTCGTGGAGACGGTCGACACGCACGCACCATCGCGACGCTCGGACCTGCCAACCTCCCGCGAGGTGCATGTGGTCCGGCGGTTTTTCTGTCCGACCGGGCGTTGGCAGGTCTTCGGACTCTCGAGCGCGCCGGCATGGCCGGGTTCCTAGGTCCACCGCTTCCCGGTCTCTGGGACCAGTGCTCGTCGTGGATTCGTTCTCGATTACCGCTGCGGGGCAGTCCCGGACTGGATGGAGATCGTCACCGGGTTCCCTTTTCAGCCCCGAGCCAAGGCGCGGAGCACCAACACGGGCGCACCATAGCCATGCTCGGCGCCCCGCGTCAATGGTTGCGCGGGAGTGCAATCGGCCAGGCTCGAACGCGTCAGGTCGTTGTTCCGTTCACCGGTGCGCGGCTTGCCAGCGTTTGTCGAGGACCGCCCAGTTGAGGTTCGAGAAGAACGCGTCGATGTACTTGGCGTGCGCCGATCCGTAGTCCAGCGCGTACGCATGCTCGAACATGTCGAGTACCAAGATCGGCGTGCCGGCTGCGAGGGCCGGAGCGTGGCCGCCCGTGCCGACGATCCGCAGGTCATTCGTCAGCGGTGACAGGGCGATCACCATCCAGCCGGACCCGCCGCCGAGCGACATCGCAGTTGCGCGCGCGAGCTCTTCCCAGCGACCGGCGTTGGTGAACTGCGTCGATAGGGCCTTGGCGAATTCGCCAGACGCCTTGCCGTCGCCTCCGAGGCTCTCGAAGTAACGCTCGTGCAGGTATGCGGAGTTCGCATAGGTCAGCTCGCGCTCGCGCAGCGCAGCGACCTGGAAGCCGGGGGTCTCCTTGGTGACCTTGTCGAGCTCGAGCTCGACGGCGTTCAGGTTCTTGACCGCACCGGCGTAGTTATTGTCGTGGTGCGAGGTCAGCAGCTTCTCGGACAGTCCGGGCAGCTTCCCCGGGTTGAACGGCAGCGGGACCGGCTTGTGTCCACCCGGCGCGACCGGCGACAGCGGCGGCCGCTTGCCCTGGGCAGAAGAGACGCGCGTGGCCGCGACGGTTGCGACGACGGCGCCGGCAATCGTTCCGATGGATTGGCGTCGATTCATGGCGGCGACGATAGCACGCGAGAATGAGCGTATCGCAGCGCTACGAGTATTTCATTCACGCCGCCGCGCGTCGGTGCGGCCTCCTTCAGGGCACCACTCCCGGCAGCGCGTGTGATGGTGCGATGGCGCACGCGCATCCCGAAGAAGGAGCATGTGCCGCGATTGCTGTCGAAATGGACGTAACGAGATGTTATAAACGTTTCGTGACCGACGCACGCGCGCGGCGATTGCTCTACGCCTCGGCGTTCGTGCGCGCAATGGCGGTCAGCATGGCTGGGGTGACGCTGGGAGGCTTCCTGGGCAAGCTCGACGCAGGCGGCTTCGAGCTTGGCATCGTGGTCTCCGCCGGCCTTGCCGGGAGCGCGGTGGCGGCGATCGTCGCGACGCTCACCGCCGATCGCGTTGGCCGGCGGCGCTTCTTGATGCTGACCAGCCTTCTGGGCGTCGTCGGTACAGCCGCGTTCGCGCTCGCGAGCTCGCTGGTCGGGTTGGCCGCGGCGGCATTCGTCGGCATGGTCAACGGCATGGGGAAGGACCGCGGCGCGGCGCTGATTCTCGAGCAAGCCGTGCTCCCGGGGATCGCACCGGTCGCCCAGCGGACCCAGGTGATCGCGCGATACACCATGATGCTTGACCTCGGGCATGCACTCGGCGCGCTCGCCGCCGGTGCGCCCGCCTTGCTTGCGCGCACCACGTCTCTCACGGGCGTGGCGCCGCATCGCGCGACGCTGCTCACCTGCGCCGCCTGCGGCCTCGCAGCGCTCGCGATCTATCGCCGCGTCGGAACCGCGCTCGACGTCGACACCGCGCCCAAGGTCTCGTTGACTCCGCAGAGCCGGGCGATCGTCGTCCGGATCTCCTCGCTGTTTGCGATCGACAGTCTCGCCGGCGGCTTCCTCACGACCGCGATGCTCTCGTTCTTCTTCTTCGAGCGCTTTGGCACGTCCGAGTCCGTCGTGGCGGGGTTGTTCTTCGGCGCGCGGATCCTCAATGCGGTCTCGCACCTCGGCGCCGCATGGCTCGCGAAGCGGATCGGCCTGGTCAACACGATGGTGTTCACGCACATCCCATCGAGCCTGCTGCTCGTGAGCGTCGCCTTTGCGCCGAGCTTCGCCGTGGCGGCCGTGCTGTTCCTGATCCGCGAAGGGCTGGCGGACATGGACGTTCCGACCCGGCAATCGTATGTGCTCGCGGTCGTCGAGCCGAGCGAGCGCACCGTGGTGTCGGGCATCACCACGCTCGTCCGGATCGCCGCCTGGGCGGTGGCGCCTGCGTTCGCGGGCCTGATCATGACCGGCGATACGATGGCTCTGCCTCTCGTGATCGGAGCCGGCATGAAGATCAGCTATGACCTCCTGCTGTGGCGCGCGTTTCGCGGGATCAAGCCGCCGGAGGAGCGCGCCTGACACGCGCTCGCCCGGCGGGCGCAGAGAGTCGATGACTGTGCACCCAAGAAAGGACCACCCATGAAGCGATTCGTCCTTGCCTTCCTCACGCTGCTGGCCTGCAACCACGAGCCGGCGCGGCCTGCGGCTGAGGTCGTCTTCGTCTGCGAGCATGGCGCTGCCAAGAGCGTCGTGGCGAGCGAATACTTCAACAAGCTCGCCGCGGAACGCGGGCTCGCGGTGCGGGCGATCGCGCGCGGCGCCGATCCGCAGGCCGAGCTATCCGTCTCTGCCGTCCATGGCCTCGAGGGTGACGGGCTGCCACCGAGGCTCGGCGCACCGCGTCCGCTCACCGCGGCAGAGCTTCGCAGCTCCGGTCGAGTCGTCGCGTTCGACTGCGAGCAGCCGGCGATGAAAGCGCTCAAAGGGATGGATGCCTGCTGGGATGATGTCCCTGCCGTGTCCAGCGACTATGCGCACGCGAGGGACGCCATTCGCGCGCACGTCGCCGAGATGGTCGAGCAGATGATCGCGCAGTCAAGGTCGTAGACCGACCGCAAGAAGGTGATCCGTCGCTGAGCGGTTGCTAACCTCCCCGAGGGTCCGGCGGGACTTCCCGCCGGTCGGAAAGGCAACATCAATGACGGTCAAGCGGATGGACAACGTCGGCATCGTGGTGGAATCGCTCGATACCGCGATCGCTTTCTTCACCGAGCTCGGGCTGGAGCTCCTGGGACGCGGCGTGATCGAAGGTGAGTGGGCCGGGCGCGTCACGGGACTGCGCGACCAGCGCGTCGAGACCGCCATGATGCGCACGCCCGACGGACACAGCCGGCTCGAGATCTCTCGATTTCTCACGCCGCCTGTGGTCGCCGATCACCGCAATGCCCCGGTGAACGCCCTCGGTTACCTGCGCGTCATGTTCGCCGTGGAGGACATCGACGACACGATCGCCCGGCTCCGCAAGCGAGGCGCGCAGCTCGTCGGCGAAGTGGTCCAGTACGAAAACACGTATCGGCTCTGCTACATCCGGGGGCCCGAAGGACTTCTCATCGGGCTCGCCCAGGACCTCGAATGAGCCCAGGGCGTTGCGTGGGCTCACAGGATGCGTCGGCGAACGTGATCCGCCGATGGAGCCAGCGCTGTCACCAGCCGAAGGCGCGCTCGTAGCTGCCGAGCACCTGTACGACGCCTTGTGCGTCCTTGGTCACGAGCGATAGATGGCCATCTTGCGAGGCGATGATCGCTGCCGCCTCGGTGGGTTGCCGCATGCAGAAGATCACGCCTGCCGGATGGCGCGTTCCCTTGAACGTCGACAGGTCATCGACGTGAATGTCGTCGGAGTAGGGGCTCGCGTGCTCGAACGTCATG
>DATIPJ010001152.1:0-8003 GCA_035472155.1 Kofleriaceae bacterium | reverse complement strand
GGGCGGAGCCGTGGCCGTGTTCGCGATCGCACGGCGCCTGGCCCAGCTCATCTACCGCATGCTGCGACACGGCCAGGACTACGTCGATATCGGCGCGAAAGCGTACGACGCCACCTTCGCGTCCAAGCGACTTGCATCCCTCCAGGAGGCGGCCCGCGGCCTCGGCTACACACTCGTCGAAGCCGGGGATCCCACGAGCGCACCCACCTAGTTTCAGGTCAGACGCCGCGCGCGGCGAGGAGGGCCAGGGCCCGGTCGGAGGCCTCCTTGCCCTTGGCGACGCGCTGCAGGAGCTCGATGGCCTTGGGGGAGGCGATCTCGGCGATGCCGTCGACGAGGGCGTGGTGCTTTCCGCGCAGGCGCGGGAAGGTCTCGAGGAGGTGATCGAGGACGGGCTCGCCGCCGAGGAACATCAGGCGGGCGTCGTGGGAGACGACGCGACAGGCGGCCTCGCGGACGAAGGCGGCGTCGTCGGTGACGTGGAGCAGGTCGCCCGGCTCGATCGCGTCTTCGTTGCGCTCGCCGCTGCGCTCGGCGCCCGCGCGGCCGTGGAGGACGAGATCGAGGGCGCGCAGGAGGGAGCCGCGCTCGCCCTTGCGCGGCCCGAGCTCCTTGCTGGGCAGCGCCTTGACGCGGCGGTCGAACACGGCCTCGAGGCGGTTGCGCAGCTTGTCGGTGATCGCCGGGGGCAGGCGCAGGAGGACGAAGCCCAGGTGATGCATGACCAGCGCGCGGTCGTGGTCCTGGTGGTTCCACACGTTGTTGCCCGATTTCTCGAGGGCGTCGACGATGGAGGTGGCGACGAGCTCGGGGCCGAGGAAGGCCTCGAACAGGCGCACGAGCTCGCGGAGGTCTTCGTACGAGGTGGTGTCGGAGAAGATGGCCTTGAGCGAGAGCATGACCTCCTCGCCGGAGAGGGGCGCGCCGTTCTTGATCGCCTTCTTGCCAGCGGGATCGAGCTCGCTGGCGCCTTGCGGCGTGCGCTTGAAGCCCTTGCTGGCCGTGGTCCGGCACCAGCGGATGGCGACGTTGCGCGGCCAGCCGAGGCGGTAGCTGCGCCGTTCGTAGGCGATCATCTCGGCGCGCGCGTCGTCGGGGTGATCGTCGACGATGTACTCGAGGTGCGGAAAGCCGAGGGCGAAGGCGAGGTCGCCTGCCGGGGTGGTGGCGAACCCGCGCTTGAGGAAGCGTGCGCCGTAGGCGGCAGCGCCGTGCTGCAGCGCCTGCGTGGTGCGCACGGGCCCGTCGCCCGTGACCGGAATGCGACCGGTGGGCAGCGGGCTCGCAGGTCCGGCGCCCGGATGCGCTCCCGACCGCGATGCACTGGGTGGCGATGGCTCGCTGGCCGCGATGGATCGCGAAGCCACGGATGGCGACGCGCTCGACGGCGATGCGCTCGCTACCGATGCGTCCGATGTGGCGGCACCGGAATTCGGGCTGGACAGCTCCGCTGCGGCCGCGGCAGATCGCGACGCTGCCGACGGCGCATCAGAGGATGGCGCTGCGTCCGCTGCACCATCGTCGAGGGCCGGCTCGTCGGATGCCGCCGCAGGTGCGGCTGGCTTGCCCGAACCGGTCGGCTTGGTCGCGGCCTTGTCGGGCGGTGGCTTCTTCTTGGCCATCACCGGGGATTATCAACGCAAACGCGTTCCAATGCGCGTTAGCCGCTGCTCTTGCCGCCCTTGTTGACGAGATCCTGGGGCGACGGCTTGGCGGGGCCCGAGGGTGTGCCTTGCACGCCCGGCTTGGGCTCGATCAGAGGCGATTCCCACGCCTGGGTGACGTTCTTCATTTTTTTGTAGACCAGCAGACCATCGGAGTTGCGCTCGCTGTGCGGCGACGAGAGCTTCCAGGTCCCGGTGATCTCGACCTGATCGCCGACCTTGTAGGGCGGGCAGACGGTCTTCTTCGCATCGGCCTTGGGATCGCAGCGGTCGGGCGGTGGATTTCGCAGCTCGTCCTTGGGCAGGCGCTTGAGCTCGAGCTTGTTGTACGGCCGTGGCACGTCGACGACCCACATGCTCTTCTCGGGCGGCGTGTCGGCCGTGTCGCCGACGTAGAACTTCGGACGCTCGCACTTGGTCGGGTCCTCGTCGATCATCTTCTGGAGATCTTTGTCGGACATGCCCGGCTGCCGGACGGCGGTCGCGCAGTCGTACGCCCAGGTGATGATGCCCTTGACCGTGATGTCGCTTTCGAGGAGCTTCTTGCCCTTGACGCGCAGCTCCTTCACGGTGTGCGAGCCATCGCTCGGCGCGGGCGGGAGGTCGAACGCCGGTACCGCCGGCAGGTTGAGCTTGACCTCGGTCTTGCGCACCTCAGCCTCGGGGCCGTTGAGCTTGTCCTTGTCGCATCCCACGCTTCCGGCGCCCAGGGCGAGCGCGCCCAGCGGCAGAAGCGTGCCCACGACAGCGGTGCGGAGGCCGTGATGGTGCGGCATGCTGGCGGTGATAACATGTGGGGCACAGCCTCTCAAGTTGCGCTGGGTGTGCTCGCCTCGGCTGCGCTCGTCGGCTGCGATTCTCCCGCACGAGTGAAACCGTGGCGGCACGCGCCCGATCCAACGACCGAGGCGGCGCGCGCCCCCGAGTCGCCCGCGCTCGTGGAGCCGCCCGCGGAAGCGGAGCTGCACAGTGCGCAGACGCATACGCTGCGCGTGGATGTCGATGCCGAGCCCGGGCGGCTGACGCCGATCCTGGCGCCGACGCAGTGGGCGCGCCGGATCACGCTCGGGACGATCTTCGAGCCGCTCCTCAGGTACCTGCCGCCCGACGGAGAGGGGCCCGGGCGCTACGCGCCGCGGCTCGCGCAGTCGTGGCGCGTGCTGCCGTCGGGGCTCGAGATCCGGATCGAGCTCGAGCCGAACGTGACGTTTCACGATGGCCATGCGCTCACGACGAGCGACGTGCAGTTCACGCTCGATGCGGTCCGAGATCCCCGCAGGGGCGTCGACCATCTGCGGCCGATGCTCGAGGACATCGAGGCGATCGAGCTGATCTCGGCGCGCGAGCTGCGGCTGCGGCTCAAGCGGCCGAGCGGGTGGGTGCTGCGCGCCCTCGCGGAGATTCCCATCCTGCCGATGCACATCTACGACGGCAGCCTCGTCGGTGGCGGTGCGCTGATCGGCACCGGGCCGTGGAAGCTGGTGTCGCACAAGCCGGGCCTGGTGCACCTCACGCGCTACGACCGCTACTGGGCCGGCAAGCCGGCGATCGCCGACCTCGAGTTCGTGCACGAGCCCGATGCCGCGGTGGCGCTCAACAAGGCCAAGCGCGGCGAGCTCGATGTCGTACCGGCGCTCATCCCGGCGCACTGGCCCGAGCAGGCGAGCGCGCCCGGCATCGTCACGCGGTTTCGCCCGCTCGAGCTGGCGACGCCGCGGCTGCGCTACCTGGCGTTCAATGCGCAGCGCGCGCCGCTCGGCGATCCGCAGGTCCGCCATGCGCTCGCGCTGCTCGTCGATCGGCGCACGATCGCCAAGCGGGTCTTCGACGGGCTCGCGCGCCCGGCGCTGTGGCCGATCTGGCCGGGCGGGCCGATCAGCGGGCCGGAGGCGCCGGTGCCGGACTTCGATCCGGCCGCCGCGGCGAAGCTGCTCGACGCGGCCGGCTGGACCGACGCCGATCCCAAGGACGGCATCCGCGACCACGCCGGCAAGCAGCTGCGGCTGGTGATGATCGGCGGCGACAAGCCGGTGGCCAAGGACGCCTCGGCGCCCCCGCGCAAGCTCGAGCGCGACTACTTCATCGAGGCGGCGCGCCGCATCGGCGTGGTGATCGAGCTCAAGACCGGCGGCGAGTCGTGGCTCGAGAAGCGGCTCGCCGACGGCAACTACGACATCGCCGAGCTGACGTGGAGCGGCATGGTCGACGGCGACCCGGCGCCGCTGCTCGCGCATACCTCGCCGCGCGTGGACCGCGCGCTCGATGCGCTCGCGGCGGCCTGGGATCCCGCGGAGCGCGCCAAGCTGGCGCCCGAGCTCGCCGCAGGGCTCGCCGAGACCTGGCCGATCGCAGGCATCGTCGCGGACGCGCCGCATGGCCTGATCGCCAAGCGGCTGCAGGGCGTGCGGGTGTGGGACGGCTGGATCGATCTTTCGCAGCTGTCGTTCGTGCCGCCGTCGCAGTAGCGCGCCGTTACGCGGTGGAAACACACGCGCGGTCGCGAGTTGCTACCCTTGGCGCGTGGCACATCCGCTCCCCGTCCCGAAGGGCCTGCGCGCGCTGCTCGATGACGCGCTCGCCGCGCTGCCGTCGCAGCTCGCCGGGCCGGGCCAGGGGGCAGCCGCGTGCCGCGCGCTCTCCGAGCTCTACGATCGCGCGCTGGCGGCGCAGTTCACCGCGGCCGCGGGCGGCGCCGAGCTCGCGCTGGTGGCGACCGGCGGCTGGGCGCGCCGCGAGCTGGCGCCGTACTCCGACATCGACTTCATCGTGCTGCACGACCGCGACGAGGCGCTGGCCAAGCAGGTCTGCGATCGGCTGCTGTATCCGCTGTGGGACGAGAAGCTCGCGATCGGCCACTCGATCCGCGAGCCGCGCGCCGTGGCTCGCCTCGCGCGCGACGACCTGGCGACCGCGACCGCGCTGCTCGATGCGCGCCACATCGCCGGCGATCGCAAGCTCACCGTCGAGCTGGTCCGCGCGACGCTCGCGGCGCTCGCGCCCGGTGGCAACCCCAACGAGCTGATCACCGCGCTCGCGACCGAGAAGCAGGCGCGCCATGCGCGGTTCGGCGCGTCGCTCTACCTGCTCGAGCCCAACCTCAAGCAGGGGATCGGGGCGCTGCGCGATCTGTCGACGGCGCTGTGGTGCGCGCAGATCCGCTGGCATCCGCCGCGCCCCGGCGACATCGCACAGGGCACGAGCGCTGACGGTGCCGAGGCCCTGATCGGCAGCCTGATCCGCCTGGGTCATCTGACCGGCCGCCAGGCGCAGGTGCTGCTCGGGGCGCGCGACTTCCTGCTGCGCACGCGCGCGCTGGTCCAGCTCGCGGCGAAGCGCCGCTTCGATCAGCTCACGTTCGAGATCCAGGAGACCATCGCGCCCGGGCTTTACCCCGACGCGCGCTCGCACGACGGCGACGTGCGCTCGGCGGTCGCGCCCGCGGTCGAGGCGCTGATGCGCGACTACTACCTGCACGCGCGCGGCGTGGTCCAGGTCGCCGATCGGCTGCTCGAGAGCGCCCGCGTCCCGGCGCGCCGCCGCCCGCGCATCGCCCAGGTCGACGCCTCGTTCATCACGTTCAACGGCGAGCTCGCGATCCGCGATCCGCGACTGTTCATCGAGCGGCCGAGCGAGATGGTGCGTCTGTTCCGTGTCGCGGTCGGCGAGCGCCTCGCGGTCTACGGCCACACCCGCGAGCTCGCCGCCGAGACGCTGTCGCGCGACCCGGCACCGCTCACCCGCGATCCGCTCGCCGCGCGGCTCTTGCTCGACGCGCTGGTCGACATCCGCGACGACGCGCAGCCCTCGGCCCTCGAGACCATGAACCAGCTCGGCATCCTGTCGGCGCTGATGCCCGACTGGGCGCCGTGCGTGGGCCGCGTGCAGCACGACCTCTACCACGTCTACACCGTCGACCAGCATCAGCTCTATGCGCTCGCGATGCAGAAGCGCCTCGCGCGCGGTGAGCTGGCCGCCGAGCACCCGACCGCCGTCGAGGTGTGGCGCGAGGTCCGCCGCCCCGGCCCGCTCCTCCTCGGGACGCTGCTCCACGACGTCGGCAAGCCGCTCGGCAAGGGCCACGCCGAGAAGGGCGCCGTGGTCGCCGGCGTCATCGCGCGCCGCCTCGGCATGTCCGACGCCGACGCCGAGCTCACCGAGTTCCTCGTCCGCCAGCACCTCACGATGTCGCATCTCTCGCAGCGCCGCGATCTCTCCGACCCCGATGTCATCTCGCGGTTCGGCGACAAGATCGTCGTCGACGACGAGCACCTGATCCAGCTGTATCTGCTCACGCTGTGCGACACCGCGATGACGGCGCCCGATAACCTCACCGCGTGGAAGGCGGACCTGCTGCGCGATCTGATGCAGCGCACGCGCGCATTCTTTCGTGGCTCGGATCGCGGCCGTGCGGATGCCGCGCCGGTGCCGGTCGCGAGCGACGCCGCGATCGTTCCACCCAGGCCCGACCTCGGCGAAGACGCGCGCGCCAAGGTCATCCAGCTGGTCGGCGACCAAGCCGCGAGCGAGATCGTCGACGGCATCGATCCGCGCCTGTTCATCCAGCTCACGCCGCGCCAGGCCGCGCGCCACGTCAAGCTCATCGGCACCGCGCGCGCCCAGACCCCGCACGTCGCGCTCGGGGTCCACTGCTTCCCGATCAAGGGCCACAGCGAGCTCGCGATCGTGGCGCCCGATGCGCCCGGCGTGCTCGCGACGATCGCCGGCGCACTCACCGCCAACCGGGTCGACGTGCTCGGCGCCGTGCTCGGCCACGTCGACCTGCCGGCCGGGCGCCTGGTCGCCGACGTGTTCTACGTGCGCGACCTCAAGCGCGCCGCGATCCCCGAGGACGATGCGCGCTGGAAGAAGCTCGGCAACGACCTGCGCCATCTCCTCGGTGGGCCGCCCGATCCATCCAAGGTCGCCGCGCTCATCGCCCAGCGCCGCCCGCGCTCCGGCATGCCCAAGCGCGTCACCCCCGGCGTCTCCACCGAGATCCGCATCCACGACGACTCGACCCACGCCACCATCGTCGAGGTCTTCACGCGCGACCGCGTCGGCGTGCTCTACGCGATCACCCAGACCCTCGCCGACCTCGGGCTCGACATCTCGCTCGCCAAGGTCTCCACCGAGGGCGAGAAGGTCGCCGACGTATTCTACGTCACCCGCGGCGGCCTGCGGATCACCGACGAGGCCGACCGCGCCGCCCTGATCGCGCGCCTGAGCACCGCCGTCGAGGAGCCGAGGCTCACTCGGGGATGATCATGGCCGCGGTCGATCTGCCGCCCGGCATCGGGCTCGTCGGTACGCCGCTGGGCATCTTCCATGCCCCTCCGCGCGCCCGCCGCCTCGCGCGCTACGCGCTGATCACGGTGGTCATCCTGGGCGCCATTACCTGGGCATTCGTCGCGCGCCATCCCTACCGGCGCGCCGCGAGCGTGCAGGTCGTGCTGCCGATCGCCTTCGCCTCGCTCGGCGCGCTCGGCTTCATCGTGCGGCGCGCGCGCGTCGCCATCACGCGCGACGGCGTGCGCTGGGGCTGGACGTCGTTCGGCTTTCACCAGCCCGCCGCGCGCATCGCCACCGCCCATATCTATCGCGACGGCATCGCCCTCGAGGCCCACCGCGGCGCATGGTGGTTCATCGCGGCGCGCGACTGGGACCGCTTCGATGCCCTCGTGCGCCACCTGCGCCGCGCCGAGCTGCCGGTCCGCGACCACACCGGCGCCGCACCGCTCCGGGCGCGCCTCCAGAGCTACGGCCGTTTTCTCGATCTGCTTCTCGTGGGCAGCGTGATCGGCGCCGCGGCTGTGATGCTCTGGGCTGTGTGAGGTGGACCTTCGACGTACATCGTTCGCATACGATTCGATCCGCGATCCATGCGACAGCCGTCTACAATGATCCTGGGCAGACTTGGGACTTGTCGGCTGTATGACCACGTCGGGCACGAAGACGAGGGCGCTTTGCGTCGCAACGCGCTGCACGACGGTGGACCAGTTCGTGGCGACCTTCCATCGCTTCTGTAGCGATGACGAGTCGTTCTTCGTCGCCACGCTGACCAGCCGCCCGATCGGCCTCGAGACCCCGTTCTCGATCCAGCTCGCCGACAAGCAGCCCGTCCTGCGCGGCCTCTGCATCGTCCTCGACGCCTGGGATACTCCCGAAAACCGCTACAGGCGCCCGGGCATCCGCCTGGGCATCAAGCGCCTCACGGCGGACAGCCAGCTCGTCTTCGATCGCCTTCGCCAGGCTGCCAGGACCCTCGGTGTCGCCGAGGCCACCCCGCCGCCCGGGCCGCCGCCAGCGCTGCCGTTGCCGCCGCTCGGTGCCCGACCCCCG
>DATIPJ010001151.1:0-2883 GCA_035472155.1 Kofleriaceae bacterium | reverse complement strand
GGCAACAACGGCACCCTGCTCTATACCGACGACGCCGGCGTGTCGTGGCGCCCGCAGGCGATCCCGACCGCGGCCGACCTGCGCACGCTCGCGACGCAGGACTGGGGCCCGGTGTACGTCGCCGGCAATGGCGTGTTCCTGACCTCGAGCGACACCGGTGCGCACTGGACCTCGGTCGGCGACGGCACCACCAACTTCCGCTCGCTGGCCGCCGCGCAGGAGGGCACGACCGTGCTCGCCGTCTCCGACGGCGGCGCGCTGTGGTCGTTCGAGGACAACCAGCTGATCAACCGCGGCAGCTTCGCCGGCGCGCGCGCGGTCGCCGTGTCGTCCGACGGCCTGATCGCCGTCATGGTCGGCGACAACATGATCTCGCGCAGCACCGACGGCGGTCACACCTGGCAGCCGGTCGCGCTCCCCGAGGGTGTGCGGTTCGATGACGTGCGGATCGACGACGACGGCAACGCGGTCGCGGTCGGCACCGGCGGCGCGCTCGCGCACATCGGCGCCAGCGGCGTGACGATGCAGCACCTCGGCACGACCGATCTGCACTCGGTCCACATCTCCGAGATCGGCGAGGACAACGAAGGCCTCGGCTTCGCCGCCGGCGAGCCTGGCCGCGTGTGGATGACCCAGGACGGCGGCAGCACCTGGACCGCCGGCCCCGAGGTCACCGAGGCCGTGTTCAGCCTCGACATGATCGGCGCCGGGCACCGCTAAGCCGCAGGCGGCGGCTAAGGGATTCTCCTGCGACATGCGCCGCGCGCCACATCGCGGGGCTAGACGCGTCTAAGACACCGACAACCTCGCTGTCGGCTACCTCAGCGGTACCCGCATCGCGACGCTGGACGACGCATCATCGAGCGTCGTGGACCTCGAGGCAGATCCTGACAGCTTGCTCGGCCAGGTCGTGGCCTCGCGCTACCTGGTCGAGGCCCGCCTGGGCCATGGCGCGATGGGCACCGTCTACCGGGCGCGCCATATCAAGGTCGGCCGCGCATTCGCGGTCAAGGTGCTGCATCCGCAGTTCCTGACCGAGGACAAGGCGCGGCGGCGGTTCGCACGCGAGGCCGAGCTCGCGGGCTCGCTGCAGCACCCCAACATCGTGAGCGTGGTCGACGCGGGCGAGACCCCCGAGGGCCTGCGCTACATCGTGATGGAGTACGTCGAGGGGACGACGCTGTTCGAGCTGATCAACGAGTCGGCGCCGATGCCCGCCCCGCGCGTGCTGTCGATCGTGCGCCAGCTGTGCGACGGCCTGGCACACGCCCACGAGCGCGAGCTCATCCATCGCGACTTCAAGACCGAGAACGTGCTCGTCGAGCGCGACGCGCGCCGCGGGGACGTGCCCAAGATCGTCGACTTCGGGATCGCGATCCTGCGCGACGAGGCGGCGTCGTCGAGCCCGGACCGCCTCACCACCGCAGGCCTCGTGCTGGGCACGCCGCACTACATGGCCCCCGAGCACGCGACCGGCAGCGCGATCGATCATCGCATCGATCTGTTCGCGCTCGGCGTGATGTGCTTCGAGATGCTCACCGGGCGCCCGCCGTTCGACGGCGACGGGGTCGATGTCGCCCGCGCGAACCTCCTGGCCGACACGCCGGTGATGAGCGTGCGCGTCCCGGGCCTGCAGGTCGACCCGCTGCTCGAGGCCCTGACCCGCAAGCTGATGATGAAGTCGCGCGATGCGCGCCCGCCCAGCGCCCGCGCGGTCCGCGAGCTCATCGACCTGATCGAGCGCGACCGCCTCGCGGCCGCCGCCACGCTCGGCGTCGTGCTCGAGCACGAGCGCGCGACCTCGCGCGGCCTCGCCGACAGCATGGCGATCCCGCAGCTGCTCCCCGAGCGGCCGCAGTCGAGTCGCTACGTCCTCTCCGGCCCGGTGGCGACCGACCCGACCCAGCTCGCCATGGACTCCGCAGCGATCACCGGGCTGCGGCCGGCGAGCATGCACGCCACCGCAGCGCTGTCGGAGCCGCACCAGGCGCCGTGGGCGAGCGCACCGCCACCGCGCGAGATGTCCTCGCTGCGCATCGCCCCGTGGGTCGACACCGAGCAGATGCCGCCCGTCGCGTCGCGGCATCGCGCTCTCGCCGTCGCTGCGGTCGCCGGGCTCTTCGTGATCGCCGCCCTGATCCTCGCGATACGCACGCGCGGCGGCCCAGCGCCGACCCCGACTGCCACGATCCTACCGGCGCTCCCGGCGGCACCGCGCGATGCCGGCGCCGATGCCGCGCAGCCCTCGCCGATGGCCAGCGTGCCCGAGCCGCCGTTCTCCGAGCCGGTGGCGACCGAGCCGCCGCTCGTCGAGCCGCCCGGCCGCACCGTCGCAAAGCCTGCGCGCGCGGCGGCCCGCCCCGCGGCTCCCGGCAAGGCGAGCCCGGCCGCGCCGTCGGTCGAGCCGCCCCGCGCAGAGCCCGCGCCGCCCGCCGTGGCCGCGGTCGAGCCGCCTGTGCAAGCGCCGGCTGCGTCGCCGATCGCCGACGACAAGCCCACCGAGTCACACCTCGAGCTCTCGCCGGTCCACGCACCGCCGCCGGCGCAGGCGAACGCTCCCGCGACCCCGGCCAGCGTCGCGCAGCTGTACGCGGCCGTCGGCAAGCAGCTCAAGGCGCTCGATCAGGCGCGCGGCTCGGCCGCCACCGCGGATCTCTGGCTGCTCTATCTCCGAGTCCGGATCAACGACGTGATTGCCAATCCGGTGAAGTGCGCCGAGGCAGAAGCCCTGTTGCGTCACCTCGATGACGAAGTCGTTCGCCGGTCGCGCTGACCCGCGGCGCTGCGCTCACTCGGATTGCGGAGCCGACGCCGGCGTGGGGGCCTCGCGGATCCAGAGCTCGAGCGCGTCGCGCCCCGCCGCCTCGCTCGTGATCTGCGCGA
>DATIPJ010001150.1:0-16855 GCA_035472155.1 Kofleriaceae bacterium | reverse complement strand
TACGCGTTTCTTGGAGCGCGTGTAATCGACGTGCCCGAGCTCGACGAGCGGTCCCTCGATGAGGAGCCCGGTCTCCTCGAGGGTCTCGCGGCGCGCTGTTGCCTCGAGCGTCTCATCGGGGTCTGGAGCCCCTTTCGGGATGCCCCAGGGCGCGCGCCGGTTGTAATTGCCAGCCGGATGGACCAGCAGTACCTCGATCGTTCCTGAGAGGTTTCGGTAGAGCAGGGTGCCAGATGAAAGCTTTGACCGAGGCTCTGGCATCCTCGCTGACCGTGCAAGACGCAGCACGCCATTGCAAGTGGATTGCAGTCGATTCCAACGATCTCGCGAGATTGCTGCAACCTGCCTACATCACAAACGGTGTACGGTCGATGTTACGCATCAAGGAGCGACGGAAATGAGCAACGATCAGCGCCAGGCATGGTTTGCGCGCGTGATGGAGTCTGGCCTCGAGAATGATATTTTCGCGCCGAGCGATGTGCTCGCGCACGCGACGCCGGATGTGCTCGCGAGTCACCTTCCCGCGGAGCTTTTGTCGAAGGTGCTGACCGCCTCGCTGGCCGCGGGCTCGATGACCCCGGAGCGCGTCCTCGAGACCGTGACCCCGGACCTGCTCGCCAAGCACCTCCCGCATGAGGTGCTGTGGCAGTGCATCGCGGCCGCGGCCGCGCGCGCCGGCGTCAGCAAGACGGTGGGGTCGTGAACTTAAAGGCGTTCTTTGTCGCTGCGCTATCGTCGGCGCTGGACCTCGGGATCGCCGCGCCCGATGACGTGCTGCGCTGGGCGACGCCGGACGTTCTGGCCGCCAATCTGCCGCGCCCGCTGTGGGCGCGCCTCCTGACCGCGTGCCTGGGTGCGCCGCGCGTCGATTCGCAGCTCGTGGTCGAGACCATCGGGGTGCCGAACCTGTGCGAGCACATCCCTGCACAGATCATCTGGGGTTGCATCCAGGAGGTCGCGGTGCGCTCGCTCAGCGGTGTCGTGATTGCGACACCCGCGGAGGCACCGACCACGCGTCCGCAGCTGATTCACTCCTCGCCGATCTCGCGGCCGATCCCGCTCGCCACACCGCCTCCGCCCCCTGCGGCAGACCCGAAAGTCGCTGCGACACCCCCAATGGGTGTTGGCCCGAGCATTCCGGCCCCGGGAGCGGCCCCCCCAGACCAGGACCTCGATCCCGCCGGTCGGCCGCGCGTCCCTCCCGGCCAGCGGTTCCGCCAGGCCAGCAGCGGGATCGGGCGGCTCGCCAACAACCAGGCGCGTCGCCCGCAGGCGCAGGCCGCGCCACCGGTACCGCCCCCCGCGGCCGAGCCCGAGCACACCAAGACGGGCTCGATGCCCCGGGTGAAGCGCGGCCAGAGTGAGGGCGACTTCGACCTCGAGACCTACGTCGGTGGCAAGGACGACTGGAAGAACGCGCTCGCCGTCGAGGACGAGCAGCTCGTCGACTGGAGCGCCGCCGACGAGACCGTGACGACCGGCGAAGAGCTCGGTCGCAAGCGCTGAGCCCGCGCCGGCCTGGGCACACGCAGCGCGTCGAGCCACGCAGCGCGTCGAGCCCGCCCACGAGTGACGTTGCCAATCTCAACGTCCAGCCGCTGCGACTGCGGCTCGGCAGACACACGCGTTGACAATCTCAACGATCGCGAACGTGCCTTTCGCCAATGTGGCTTTGCGTGACAACGTTGCCGAGATCAACCATCGCGCTCGGCCGAGTTTCTCGACGGTAACCGCGGATCGATCACGTTGCATCCGCGGAATGTTTTCTCTACCGTGGGCCCTGGCCGAAGGGAAGGTACACCCATGTTCAAGCTGACAAGCTCTCTCTGTGCGGTCGCGGCGATCCTGGTCGCCGCCGCACCCGCGCGCGCCGACGAAAAGGGCACGCTGCAGATCTGGATCAACGGTGACAAGGCATTCAACGGGCTCGCCAAGATCGGCGAGAAGTTCACCAAGGACACCGGCGTCAAGGTGATCGTCGAGCATCCGCAGGATGCGCCCTCGAAGTTCCAGCAGGCGGCGTCGGCGAAGGGTGGGCCGAGCATCTTCATCTGGGCGCACGACCGCGCCGGCGAGTGGGTGTCGGCCGGCCTGATCGAGCCGGTGTCGCCCAAGCCGAAGCTCGTGGGGCAGTTCGACAAGGTCGGCTGGGATGCCTTCACGTTCGGCGGCAAGGTCTGGGGCTATCCGATCGCGATCGAGGCGATCGGCCTCATCTACAACAAGAAGCTCGTCGCGAAGCCGCCGGCGAGCTTCGACGACGTGATCGCGCTCGACAAGAAGCTATCCAAGGAAGGCAAGCACGCCATCCTGTGGGACTACAACACGCCGTATTTCTCGTTTCCATTGCTCGCGGCCAATGGCGGCTATCCGTTTCAGCGGACTCCCAGCGGCGATTACAGCGCGACCGATGTCGGCGTGAACAATGCGGGAGCGGTCAAGGGCGCCGAGATGCTCGCCAAGCTGATCGACACGGGAGTCATGGCCAAGGGCGCGACCTACTCGGCGATGGAGGGCGCGATGAACAAGGGCGACATCGCGATGATGCTCAGCGGTCCGTGGGCGTGGGACAATCTGAAGAAGAGCAAGATCGACTTCGGCGTCGCTCCGATTCCCGCCATCGGCGGCAAGCCGGCCCGGGCGTTCATCGGCGTGCAGGGTGCGATGATCAATCGCGCGAGCAACAACAAGGAGATCGCCGTCGAGTTCATCGAGGGCTACCTCCTGACGACGGATGGCTTGAAGACGCTCGACAGCGACGTGCCGATCGGCGTCCCCGCGCAGAAGGAGTTCTACAAGGCGCGCGCGGCCGACCCGCTGATCGTCGCGACGATGCAGAACATCAAGACGGGTCTTCTGATGCCGAGCCTCCCCGAGATGGGCAAGTTCTGGGCGGCGATGGAGTCCGCATTCACCAACATCAGCGCTGGTCGCCAGAAGCCCAAAGAGGCGCTCGACGCAGCCGCTGCGCGGATCAAGGGCAGCGAGCCCGCCAAGTAGCGAGCAATAGCGCCCCAGTCGCGCCAAGAGCGCCAATCGGATCGACCTGCAACAGTGAGTTTGTGATTGAGTCCTGTGTGGTCAGAGGACTCTCACGGTGCGATGAGTCGCGTTCCGCCCTGCAGCACAGTGGGGCGATACGCGGCATTTGGGGACGATTCAGCGTCGGAAATTCATCACTCCGCTAATTGCAATGTTCGAGCGACAATTGCAATGCTCGGGCGACATCGGGCGTCGCAATGTTGCTATTTGCAACATTGATACTGCGACACGGATCTCCGCTCCTGCATAACCGTGCAGAAATGCCCGGTGCTGTGAGACGGTGTCCACAGGCTCTTGTGCGCGATGGATCGCGTGTGCTCCCATCGCGCGCGGGTCAACAACGGATCCGATATGAGAACCACTATGTCCGGACTCCCTCGATTCACCTCCTCAGCAACCTGGGCTGCCGCGGTGGCCGGGGTCGCGCTCACCGTCGGCTCCGCTGGGCTGGCGCGTGCGCAGGCCACCGAGCCTCCGCCCGCCGATCCGAATGCGGCGCCTCCGCCGGCGACAGCGCCTGCAGGCACGTCGGCGCCCGCACCGTCGGAGCGCGAGGCCGCGGCGAATCCGCTGGCGCAGGCTCAGCTCGACCAGATCCGCCAGATGGTCAACGCGATGCCGAAGATCTTCGTGTTCCAGGGCTACTTCCGCGCTGGAATCGGCATCAACTCGCAGGGCGGGGAGCAGGTCGCATTCCGGGCGCCCGGTGCGTTCGCAAAGTATCGCCTCGGTAACGAGACCGAGACCTATGGCGAGCTCGGATTCGACGCCAACTGGGTCAACCCCGAGCACAATGACGGTGCGTGGTTCAAGACCTCGCTCAAGCTCGCGGTCGTCGCGCCGCGCAACAACACGTTCGACGTGCTCAATGCGATCGCGGTGCGCGAGGCGTACGCCGAAGCGGGCCACATCTTCGACTCGCATCCCGAGATCTCGGTGTGGGCCGGCCAGCGGTTCTATCGCCGCAAGGACACCCACATCATCGACTTCTTCTTCCAGGACATGAGCGGCTACGGCGCCGGTGTCCAGGACATCAAGGCCGGTGACAAGGCGAAGATCGCCGTCGCCTACCTCGGCGGCGCGCAGACTCCGGCCGCGGTCAACCAGCCGGATTTCGGCAAGCTCCTGAAGAACACGATCGATCTTCGCCTCTACGACGTGCCGGCCGGACCGGGCACTCTCGAGCTCTGGTTGATCCCGACGTTCGGCGCCGGGAGCAACGATGGCAACCGCAGCGGTATCGGCGGCGGCGTGTTCTTCAACATGCCGACGATGGGCGGCTTCCACGAGATCTCGGGCGAGTTCGGTTACGGCGGGGCGGCGAACCTGTCGAGCGGGATCGACAGCAGCATCGCGAGCGGCGGATGGCTGGCGCGCATCGTCGACCGCGCGGTGGTTCAGATGAACCCGATGCTGTCGATGATGTGGACCGGCGTGCTGCAGCTCGACAACCGCAACGGTGACTCCAACGGCTCGGGCGGCGATCTCTGGATCTCCGCCGGTCTGCGTCCCGTGTACATGATGAGCAAGCACACCGGGTTTGCGGTCGAAGGCGGCGTCGATATCGTCAAGGCCGAGGCGCCGCCGGGTGCCACCGTCGATACCGGCTTCCTCGCCAAGGTCACACCGGCGTTCGTCGTGCGCCCGGGCAACGACTTCTGGTCGCGCCCCGAGCTGCGCGTGTTCGTGACCGCCGCGTTCTGGAATGATGCGATCAAGGGCGCCACGGGCGTGGGCCTGGACGGCAACGTCCAGCCGAGCGCCAACCCGTACACCAACGACAACTTCGGCCTCACCGCCGGCGTGCAGATGGAAAGCTGGTGGTGATCGCGCTGGCGGCTAGCCCTTGAGGCCGCCCGCGGTCAGCCCCGACACCATCCAGCGCTGAGCGAGCAGGAACACCGCCGTGATCGGCAGGCCGCTCAGCACGGCCGCGGCGGCGAAATCGCCCCACAGGTAGCGCTGCTCGTAGAGATACAGGCGCGACCCGACGGCGAGGGTCAGCTGATTCTCGCTCTGCAAGAGAATCGAGGCGACCGGGTACTCGATGATGCTGGTGATGAACGCCAGGATGAACACGACCGCCAGGATCGGGACGGCCATCGGCAACAGCACCTTGCGGAAGGCCTGAAACGGCGTCGCGCCGTCGACCTGGGCGGCCTCTTCGATCTCGGTCGGGACCGTGTCGAAGTAGCCCTTGATGGTCCACACGTGGAGCGCGATCATGCCGAGCGAGGCGACGACGACCGACGCGAGCGAGTCGATGCCCAGCCACGAGACGTGCTCGCCGATGACCTGGAAGATGGTGTAGATCGCGGTCAGCGCGAGCACCGGAGGGAACATCTGCAGGAGCATGATGCCGTTGAGCGTGGTGAGCTTGAACCGGAACCGTAGCCGCGCGAATGCATAGGCCGCGCTCGTCGAGAGCATGAGGATCAGGAACGCCGAGACGGTCGCGACCTTGATCGAGTTCCACAGCCAGTGCATGACCGGGAACGGCGGCGGAACGACGGTGCCGTCGGCCTCGACGTAGGGAATGCCGAGCGCGAGCTTCCAGTGCTCGAGGCTGAGCTGGTCGGGGAGCAGCGAGCCGGTGGCGAAGTTGCCGCGGCGCAGCGAGATCGAGACCACCATCGCGAGCGGGAACAGCGTGAAGATGAGGAACACGACGAGGAAGCCGTGGGCGGCGAGGCCTCGCCACCGCCGTGATTTACTGACGACGATTGCCATGGCTGATTCGCCTAGCGGCGCTCCTCGGCGTTGGCCTTGGTGAGGCGCAGGTTGATGACGCTCAGGACCGCCACCATCACGAAGATCAGGGTCGAGATCGCGGCCGCGAGGCCGAAGTTCTGGCCCGAGTCTTCGAAGGCGATCCGGTAGGTGTAGCTGACGAGGATATCGGTCTCGCCGGCCGGCACGCTGGTATCGAGGAAGTCGGGGCGGCCCGCGGTGAGCAGAAAGATCAAAAGGAAGTTGTTGAAGTTGTATGCGAAGGCCGAGATCATCAGTGGCATCAGCGGTTTTCGGATCAGCGGCCAGGTGATCTTCGAGAAGTTGGTCCACGGGCTCGCACCGGCGAGCGCCGAGGCCTCGTAGAGGTCGCGCGGGATCGCCTTCTGGAGCCCCATGCCGATCAGCATGAAATACGGGTATCCGAGCCAGGTATTGACGATCAGGATCATGAATCGCGCGAGGAACGCATTGCCGGTCCAGTTCGGGCGGATCCCGAGCAGCGCATCGAGGATCAGGTTGATCTCGCCGAAGTTGCGATTGAACAGGCCCTTGAACACGAGGATCGAGATGAAGCCCGGGACCGCGTAGGGCAGGAACAGCAGCACGCGGTAGACGCCGGCGAACCGGAGGCCCTCCCAGTTGAGCAGCTCTGCGAGCAGGAGCCCGAGCGACGTGCAGGCGAACACGGTGACCCCGGCGAACACGATGGTCCAGAGGAAGACGCGGAAGAACGGGCCGCGGAACTTCTCGTCGGTGAACGCGCGCACGTAGTTGTCGAAGCCGACGTTGGCGCGAAAGCCCGGCCGGAGGCGCGCGCCGCTCTGGGTCTCGTAGAAGCCGGTGTGCATGTTGGGCGCGAGCCGCTCGCCGGTCTTCTGGTTGGTGATCGAGCCGTCGGCGTTGCGGCGATACAAGAGCTGCTGCGGCGTGAACTCGCGCAGACTCGCCATCGTGGCCGAGCTGCCGTCGGGGAAGGCCGCCGTGATCGCCTTGATCGCATCGCGGTGGGCGATCACGTTCTTGAGCGGCAGCGGATCGCCGGGGGTGAAGCCGGAGCTGGCGAGCGGCTGGGCCGGCACGCGCTGCTCGGCGATGCCGGTGAGCGGCAGGACCGGAGTGACGAATACCGTCGGCGCGGCGGGGCGAGCCGGCGGGGCAGGGGCCGCGGAGCCCGCCTCGGAGGCGGCGGTGCCAGGTTTGCCGGCCGCGTCGCTGGCCGCGCTGCCATCACCGGCGCCCGCGCTGCCGGCGCCCGCGCTGCCGCCGCCCGCGCTGCCGCCGCCCGCGCTGCCGCTGCCCGCGCTGTTGTCGTCGAACATGCTGCCGGTGTCCGCGGCCGGCGCAGCCTCTTCCTCGCTGGTGCGCAGCACGATGCGAAAGCCATTGCCGTCGCCGTGCAGCGTGAACTGGTAGCGTGCGTCGCCCGGGACCTGCTCTCCGAGGAGGACGTCGGTCGCGCGCTCGAAGGTCAGCAGGTTGCGCGAGCTGTAATTGGTGAAACCGAGCCACACCGTGTAGACGAGCGGCAGCACGATGAACAGCGCCATGCCGGCCAGGCCGGGGAACAGGTAGCGAACCGTGTACGCGCGGCGCGCGGTGTAGACGGAGATGGTCAGCGCGAGGCCGCCGGCCACCGCCACCGCCAGCAGCGGACTCCCGCTGATGTAGAGCTGATAGACGACGAACAGCGCGACGATCGCGGCGACCGCAGTGACGACTCGCGACAGCATGCGCGTCCACTATAAGCCCACGGCCCCGACCGAGTGCTGCCGTCGGCGGGAATCCGGGCGGCCGCGCGGCGATCCGGGACAGCGGTGCGCGAGCGGCTTGTACAACGCCGGCCGGCTATGGTCCCATCGCTGTCCATGGCTGAGGTCGTCCTCCGCGACATCCGTAAATCGTTCGATGCCCTCGAGATCATCCATGGCGTGAGCCTGTCGGTGCAGCACGGCGAGTTCGTCGTGTTCGTCGGTCCGTCGGGCTGTGGCAAGTCCACGCTACTGCGCCTGGTCGCCGGGCTCGAGACCATCACGTCGGGCGAGCTGTTGATCGACGGCAAGCGCTGCAATGACCTGCCACCGTCGGACCGCGGCATCGCGATGGTGTTTCAGAGCTACGCGCTGTACCCGCACATGTCGGTGTTCGACAACATGGCGTTCTCGCTGAAGCTGGGGCACATGCGCAAGGAGGAGATCCGCGAGCGCGTCAGGCGCGCCGCCGACATCCTGCAGATCGAGCCACTGCTCGAGCGCAAGCCCAAGGCGCTGTCGGGCGGGCAGCGCCAGCGCGTGGCGATCGGCCGCGCCATCGTCCGCGAGCCCAAGGTGTTCCTGTTCGACGAGCCGCTGTCCAACCTCGACGCGGCGCTGCGCGTCCAGATGCGGATCGAGATCGCCAAGCTGCACAAGGATCTGAAGACGACCATCATCTACGTGACGCACGATCAGGTCGAGGCGATGACGATGGCGAGCCGGATCGTGGTGCTCAATGCCGGCGTGATCGAGCAGGTCGGCGCGCCGCTCGAGCTCTATCACCACCCGAGCAATCGCTTCGTCGCGGGCTTCATCGGCTCGCCGAAGATGAACTTCCTGCCGGGCAAGCTGGTCTCGGCCGATGCGAGGTCTGCGAAGGTCGCGCTGAAGGCCGGCGGCGAGGTCGAGCTCGCGGTCGATGCCACGCGCGCGGCGGCCGGCAGTGCGGTGGCGCTCGGAATCCGGCCCGAGCACCTGGTCCTGGCCGGTGGCGCCACAGCTTCGAGCGCCGACAGTGTCGGGCGCGTGCGCGGCACGGTCGCTCTGGTTGAGAACCTCGGAGAGAGCGCTCTCATCTATGCGCGGCTGCCCGACACCGAGGGGTTGACGCTGTGCCGCATCGAGGGCACGAGCCTGGTCAAGGAGAATGAGAGCGTCGAGCTAGGCATTCCGGCGACCGCAGCTCACCTGTTCGATGGCGACGGGCGGGCGTTCCCGCGCACGGTCGATGCACTTCCGGGCGCCGAGCGCCGCGCCAGCTAGTCACGATCATGTCTGCGTCTGTTTACGCCTGTCTTCGTTTGTAGTCGTTTGGCGTTGTTTGGCTGCTTCCGGGGCGCCATGGGGCATTAATTTGATTCGGGTGGTTTAGACGGCCCACATTCTGCGCTGCAGCACGGCGCGATTCGCGCGCTCGCCTGCGATCCCCGCGTGCGTCTGTTGATCCCGAGCCGTGCTCGCCATAGGTTCGGACGAATCGCGATCGGCGCAAACGCGCGGCGATCACGCTCGGTGCACGAATCCGCTGGAGGAATCCATGAGAGTGTGTATTTCGATCGTCTCGATCTCGTTGGCGCTGCTCGCTGCCTCGGCAGCGACGGGCTGCAAGAAAGGCGGCAAGTCAGGAGGAGGCGGAGGCGCAATTGCGCTGCTGCTTCCGGAATCCCAGACTGCCCGTTACGAGGCTGCGGACCGGCCGTTCTTCGAGGCCAAGTTCAAGGAGCTGTGTCCGGGCGTGGATGTGGTCTATTCCAATGCCAATCAGGTCGCCGCGGATCAGCAGCAGCAGGCCGACGCCGCGGTCGCGCGCGGCGTCAAGGTCATGGTGCTCGACCCGGTCGACGGCGACGCCGCGGGTGCGATCGTCAAGGCTGCCAAGGCCAAGACGATTCCGGTGATCAGCTACGACCGCCTGATCAAGGGCGGATCGTCGCCGGACTTTTACGTCTCGTTCGACAACGAGAAGGTCGGCAAGCTGCAGGGCACCGCGCTGCTCGAGGCGCTGACCGCCGCCGGCAACACCGCGCCGAAGATCACGATGATCAACGGCTCGCCGACGGACAACAACGCCACGCTGTTCAAGCAGGGCGCGCACAGCGTCCTCGACGGCAAGGTCACGATCGTCAAGGAGGACGCCGCGGCCAACTGGAAGCCCGAGGAGGCGCAGCAGCTGATGGAGCAGTTCGTCGCCGCGGTCAGCCCGACCGGCTTCGACGGCGCTTACTGTGCGAATGACGGCACCGCCGGCGGTGCGATCGCCGCCATGAAGGCGGCCGGCATCGACCCCAAGACCAAGCCGACGACCGGCCAGGACGCCGAGCTGGCGGCGATCCAGCGCATCCTCGCCGGCGAGCAGTACATGACGGTGTACAAGCGGATCCAGCCCGAGGCCGAGAAGACCGCCGAGCTGGCGTGCGCGCTGTTCAAGGGCGAGAAGCCCAATGCCAGCCTGGTCAACGGCAGTGTCAACAACGGGACGGCCGATGTCCCGTCGATCCTGTTGGTTCCAGTCGCGGTGACGGCCAAGGGCGGCGGCTCGACGCAGTCAGTCGCTGACACCGTTGTCAAGGACAAGTTCTATGGCGCCGATTCGGCGGCCAAGATCTGCAAAGGCTTCGAGCAGGCCTGCGCCGCGGCGAATATCAAGTAGCCTCGTCAGGCCATGGACCCAAGCGCCGATCGCGCTTCTCGCGCTCCCGGACTCCTGGAGCTGTCCGGGATCTCGAAGCGATTTGGCGCCGTGCAGGCGCTCGAGGGCGTGCAGTTCGATGTTCGCCCGAGCGAGGTCGTCGCGCTCGTCGGCGACAACGGCGCGGGCAAGTCGACGCTGATCAAGGTCATCTCGGGCATCCACAAGCCCGACGAGGGCACGATCCGCTGGCAGGGCCGCGACGTGACCATGAGCTCGCCCAACGACGCGGCGAAGCTCGGGATCGCGACGGTCTATCAGGACCTGGCGCTGTGCGACAACCTCGATGTCGTCGCCAACCTGTTCCTCGGCCACGAGCTCACGACGTGGGGCGGCCCGCTCGGCCCGCTCGGCGCCAAGGGCGCGCTCGGCGTGATGGACGAGGTCACGATGGAGCGCAAGGCCGTCGAGGTGCTGCGCCGCCTGTCGGTCAAGATCCCGAACGTGCGCACGCCGATCGCGTTTCTGTCGGGTGGCCAGCGCCAGTCGGTGGCGGTCGCGCGCTCGGTGATCGGCGACAACAAGGTCGTCCTGCTCGACGAGCCGACGGCCGCGCTCGGCATGGCCCAGACCCACGAGGTGCTCGAGCTGGTCAAGCAGCTGCGTGCCCAGGGCCTGGGCGTGGTGGTGATCAGCCACAACCTGGCCAATGTGTTCGAGGTCGCCGACCGGATCACCGTGCTGCGGCTCGGCCGCTGGGTCGGGACCTACGAGGCCAAGGCCGTGAGCCGCGAGCAGCTGGTCGCCTTCATGACCGGCGCGGCGTCGGGAGCCAATCTCAGCGGGGCACAGCCAGCGCAGGCGACGGCCGGCGAGCCTCCGGGGCCGTCATGATCCACGAGGCAACATGAGCAGCACGCTCGAGCACGATCCGCGGCTGATCGCCGAGCAAGGCGGGCTGCGCGGTCTTCTGGGCGACTACCGCCGGCGCGTGCGCCAGGGCGATATCGGCCAGCTGCCGGTGATCGTCGGCCTGGTCGCCATCAGCACGGTGTTCGAGATCGCGACCGATGGCATCTTTCTGTCGCCGTTCAACCTCGTCAACATGACGCTGCAGATGTCCGCGGTCGGCACGATCGCGATCGGGCTGGTACTGGTGCTCCTGCTCGGCGAGATCGACCTGTCGGCGGGCATCGTCAGCGGGCTGTGCGCGGCGATCATGGCCGTGCTGTCGGTGAACTACGACCTGCCGGCGCCGGTCGCGATCGGGCTCGCGCTGCTCTCGGGAGCCGCGGTCGGCGGGTTTCACGGTGCCTGGAGCACCGGGTTCGGTGTCCCGACGTTCGTCGTCACGCTGGCCGGGCTGCTCGGCTGGCAGGGCGCGCTGCTGGCCGTGCTCGGCAAGACCGGGACGATCAATGTCCTCGATCGAACCATCGTCGCGCTGGCCGGAACGTTCCTGCACGGTGTGTCCGCCTACATCGCGGGAGCGGTGTTCATTGGCTACGTCGCGGTCGCGCCGCTGCTCAACCGGCGTCGCCGCCTCGCGGCGGGGCTGGCGGTGCAGCCGCTGTCGGTCGTCATGGTCCGCGCCATCGCGGTGAGTGTGTGTGTGATCGTCGCCGTGGTGGTGCTCGATGCCGACCGCGGGATCAGCTCGGCGATGCTGTTCCTGCTCGGTGCGATCCTCGTGATGGACTTCATCCTGCGGCGGGTGCGCTTCGGGCGCATGATCTACGCCGTGGGTGGCAACGCCGAGGCGGCGCGGCGGGCCGGCATCCCGGTGCGGCGCGTTCGCATCGCGGTGTTCGTGCTCGCTTCCTTGTTCTCGGCGTGGGGCGGCATCCTCGGGGCCTCGCGCCTGCTCGCGGTGAATCAATCGGCGGGCGGCGGGCCGGTGCTGCTGCTCAATGCGATCGCCGCTGCGGTCATCGGCGGGACCAGCCTGTTCGGCGGCCGCGGCACCGTGTGGTCGGCGCTGTTCGGCATCCTGGTCATCCAGTCGATCTCGAGCGGGATGGATCTGCTGAGCCTCGATGCATCGATCAAGTTCATGGTCACCGGCGCGGTGCTGCTGGTGACGGTCACGATCGATGCTGTGCTGCGTCGGAGCGGAGCCGCCCCTCGGACCTGATGCCGCTGTTTGCCGGTTGCCGGGTGTGATGCGAGGTGCGATCGTCGCCGCCATGAGAAAGGTGGCGTTGGTGGGGGCGGTGGTCTTCGCGGGCGTCGCGGAAATCTCCGGGGTCGGTTGTCTGATCTCCCCGATCATTCCGATCGGCAGCGGCAAGTCCTCGAGGGACGTGCAGCACGAGGGCATCGAGAAGCTCGTGCCGGCGCAGCTGACCGCGCACGGCAAGTGGAAGGGCGCGGTCCGGGTCGCCAAGGTGCGGGTGTGGGCCGACGACGATTACCGCGCGCAGAACGTGCGCTGGCAGCACGGCTTCGACGAGCAGCTCGACTACGCCAACCAGGTATTCACGCCGATGCTCGGCGTGCGGCTCGAGCCCGAGTATCGGAGCTGGGAGCGGCACGCGCCGGGCGCCACGCTCCAGGACGCGCTCGAGGAGCTCACCAGGCTCGACACCGACGAGGACGCGGTGTGGGTCGTCGGGCTGACCTCATCGCTGTCGCTGGTGTCGGGCTCGTTCGACCTGCTCGGGCTCGCCAGCCTGGAGGATCGCCACGTCGTGCTGCGCGGCCAGGCTGATCTCGAGGAGCGCAAGGTGTTTGACCGCGCGTTCCCCGACATCCACCGCGAGCAGCGCGAGCAACTGCTCGAGGCGCGGCGGCGGCACAAGACGACGTGCGTGCTGATCCACGAGCTGGCGCACAGCCTCGGCGCGCTGCACGAGACCGCACCGGGATGGGTGATGCACGCGAGCTACTCGCACACGGCGGCGCAGATCAGCGACCGCAACCGCGAGCTGATGCGGCTCACGATCGAGGATCGGCTCAAGCCGACGAGCGCGCGCGACCCGCGCGGCACGGCGCAGCAGCTGCTCGCCGCGCTCGACGTCGCGTGGGGCGGTTGGGACGAGGGCGACCGCGTCGGGCTGATCGAGGTGCTGCGCAGCATCGTCGGGGTGCAAGCCGCAGCGGTCGCAGGGATTCCGGGCGTGCCCGCGGCGGTGCAGAACGAGTACCGCCATGCGCAGCAGCTGCTCGCCGGGGGCGACCACCGCGGCGCGCTGGCCGTGCTCGATCCGCTGCTCGCCGCGTATCCGGCGCATGCAGAGCTCCGGCTGCTCGGCTGTCAGATCGAGCTGGCGCGCGGCGGCGCCAGGGACACCCGGGCGATCGCGGCGTGCGACCGCGCCGCCGGCCTCGCGCGCGACCCCGAGACTGCGATCCACGTCGCCGCCGCGCGGATGGATGCGGGCGATACCGCCGGCGGGCGCGCCACGCTGGCGGCGCTCGAGCAGCGGCTGACCAGCCAGCCGGGGCAGTCGTCGAGCGCCTGGCTCGAGCTCGCCAAGCAGTACCGCCGGATGGACGCCGTGACCTGGGCCGAGGACGCGCTCGCGCATGCCGGGCTCGGCCCGGGCGCCGACGACGACGTCGCGACGTGGATCACCGTCACGCGGGTCCGCTACGGCATCCCGCGCGAAGGGGCGCGCTTCAAGCTGCGGCCCGACGACGATGCCGCGGCGGTGGTCGCCGTCCACAAGGTCATGGACCTGACCAACGTCGACCGATTCGCCGATGCCCGCAAGGAGGCCGACGCGGCCGAGAAGCGCTGGCCGGGGCTGCCAGGGCTCCTCGCCGCGCGCTGCGATCTCGCGTTTCGCCGCCACGACATGGGCACCGCGCGCCACTACTGCACGCGCGCCGTCGGCGCCGGCAAGTCGTCGTGGGCGCTGTACCTCCTCGGCGTGGTCGAGCTCCAGGACGACAGCCGCGCGGCATCGGCGCGGGGTATCGCGCGGCTGCGCGAGGCGATCGAGATCGATCCGGATCTCGCCCATGCGTGGCGCGCGCTCGGCAAGGCCTACGTGCGGACCAACGCGACGACCGAGCGCGAGCAGCTGCGCCGCGAGTACTACGCGCGGTTCCACACCGCGATGTAGCGCCGGCGCGCGGGCGTCACTTCCAGCTGTCGTTGCGGGTCTGCGTGGTGCCGCCGGCGCCCGTCGTGAAGGCGCGGTTGGCGCCGGACTCCCAGGTGACTGCGCCGCCGCCGTCCTTCTTGATGTACTTGTACTCGACGGCGGTGTTCGCCGGTAGCGTCAGGGTCGCGCGCCAGTTGCCGCGCGTGCCCTGGCCGTTGAGCCACGTGAGCGGCAGCGCGTTGCTGGTGTCCCAGCTGGCGAGCGCCGGGATACTGCCCACGACGAAGATATTGGTGCCGAGGTTGGTGTCTGCAGCCTCGTTGAAGATCACGGTCGCTGTGCTCGGCGGTGGCGGGGGTGGGGGAGGCGGCGCGCTGCCGTCGAGCCTGGCGTCGGCATGGATCGCCGCGGCGGCGAACGAGCCGACCGTGATCGCGGCGCGGCCCTGCGCGTCGACGGTGACCGCCGCGCCGGTGCAGGTGGCCGCCGTGCTGCCGCTCGCAGGCGTGTAGTCGCCCGAGATGATGTCGCAGTACTGGCCGGCGGCCAGGCTGGTCTGGAACGTGCGCGACAGGCTGGTGCTCTCCTTGTTGATGACGACGAAGCCGCGGTCGCCGCGGCCGAATGCGATCTGGTTGCCGCCGTTGTCCCACCAGTCGGAGGTGAACCAGCTGGGCAGCGTCGCGTTGCGAAACGAGACCATGTTGCCGATCGGGCGGAACCGGTGCTCGCATACCCAGCCGCCGACGGACTGGTTGAAGCACGCCGGCTGCGAGACGCCACCGTCCCAGGGGCCGCGCGTGGCACCCGTGCTCGGATCGAACGGCGGGCCAAAGCTGGTATCGAACGCGCTGCTGGTGTTGAACGCGTAGCTCGACATGATGACCGGGTAGCCGTACGGCCACGCCAGCATGAAGACATTGGCGAGATCGTAGCTCGGGCCGTTGTGATACGTGAGGTAGTTGCCGCCGCCGCCGTGGCCGCGCTGCTTGTCGTGGTTGTCGGTGAACGCCACGCCCTTTCCGCTCGGCATGAGGCCCCAGCTCTCGCCGAACGTGCGCAGATCGGCGAGCCGCCCCCCGCCGGCGAACTTGCCGAACAGCTGCGGGCCGTAGGCGAACTCGGTCACCGTGACCAGGCCGTCGCCCAGGCCGAAGTACTGGCTCGGCTGCACGGCCTCGCCGGCGGCGCCGATCACCTCGAGGAACCAGAACGGGCGGGTCGCGACGCGGCTGTTGACTGCGCTGATGATCGCGCCGAGGTCGGTCGGGCTGATGTGCTTGGCAGCGTCGACGCGGAAGCCCTTCACGCCGATGTTGACCAGGTCGACCATGTAGTCGGCGATCTTGCCGCGCACGTAGCTCGCGCCGGTGTTGAGGTCCTGCAGCCCGACGAGCTGGCAGTTCTGCACGTTGCCGGCGTCCTGGTAGTTCGACACCGTGCACGTCGCATGAAAGTCGCTGGTGCCGTACGGCACGCCGGGATAGCTCTCGAAGCCCCACGGGTGGTTGCCGGCGCTCGAGGTCGTGCCCGTGCCGCTCGTCATGTGGTTGATCACCGCGTCGACGTAGATCCCCACGCCGACGGCGTTGCACCGGTTCACCATGTCGATGAACTGCGCGCGGTTACCGCTGCGGCTCGCATCGAGGCTGTAGCTGACCGGTTGGTAGCGCATCCACCACGGATAGGGCGCGCCGTCACCGCTGGTGATCCAGTTGTGCTCATTGGGCGGCGAGACCTGGACGGCCGCGAACCCCTTGGGGCCCAGGTACGTCTCGCACTCGCGGGCGATGTCGGTCCACTTCCACTCGAACAGCTGGACGAACGCCGTCCGGTTGTCGGGCGTGGCGATCTGGCCAGGTGCGTCGACCTGGCGCTCGGTGTGGCCGACACAGCCGGCGCACGCGGCCAGGAGCCCACACATCACCAGGGAGGCGAAGCGCGCTGTCACAATCGATGTCTTCATGACGGACCTCATCGAGGAGGGATCGAGCGGAGGGATCGAGTTGCCAAAAGCAACGAGCTGGTGAACCGTTGCGGAATCAAACGATGCGCATTCGAAACAACATCCGGCACAATGCGGTGCAATCGCTGTCTTGGGTTCACTGGCTCGCTGCGGTCGTTGCGGCTGCATGCGGTGGCAACCCTCCGCCTGCATCCTCTGCGCCGCAGGCGACCGCCGCCGCGGCCACGGAGGTGCGAGTCCCCGGCAGCTTCGCCGACAACCCGATCGTCTACTTCGTGATGACCGACCGGTTCGTCAACGGGGATCCGAGCAACGACCACAGCTATGGCCGGCAGCGCGAGGCGACGCCGAGCGACGACGTCGCGACGTTTCACGGCGGCGACCTTCGCGGGCTGACCCAGAAGCTGACCGAAGGTTGGTTCGACAAGCTCGGTGTCAACGCACTCTGGATCACTGCGCCCTACGAGCAGATCCACGGCTGGGTGGTGGGTGGCGACAAGGAGTTCAAACACTACGCGTACCACGGCTACTACGCGCTCGATTACACCCTGCTCGATCAGAACATGGGGACGCCCGACGACCTGCGCGCGCTGGTCGACGCGGCGCACGCGCGCGGCATCCGCATCCTGTTCGACGTCGTGATGAACCACCCGGGCTATCTCGACATCACGACCGCACGGCA
>DATIPJ010001149.1:0-4106 GCA_035472155.1 Kofleriaceae bacterium | reverse complement strand
GCGCCACCGCGTTCGAGATGCTCACCGGTGCTCCACCGTTCGTGGGTGCCGTGCCGGTGATCCTGTCGTCGAAGGCGACCGAGGAGGCGCCGGATCTCGCGCGCCGCGGCATCCCACCGCGCGTCGCCCACACGATCCGCCGCATGCTGGCGCGCGAGCCCAAGCACCGCGCACCGTCGATGGCCTGGGTGCTCGAGGAGGTCGCGAGCTGGCTGGAACCAGACCGCGCGCGCGAGATCGACAACCCGACCGATCGCATCACGCGCGAGGAGCCGACGGTCGTCGACTGGAACCCCGGCGGCGATCGCCCGGCCGCGATCGCCCACGGCAGCAGCGAGCACCTCACGCCGCCGAGGTCGCCTTCCGCGCCGACGATTTCGAACGCGTCCACGCCTGCGGCGACCTCGGGCATGACCACCAGGGATGCGATCCGCGCGGTCTCGCCGCCCCGCGCGCGCACATGGATCGCGCTCGCGGTCACGGCAGGTGCGCTCGCCATCGGCGCCGCGGCGGCCCTCCTCGGCGGAACCTCCTCCTCGACTGCATCGCCCGCATCGACCCACCCCGCATCGACCCCGCCTGCGTCAACCCCATCAACCCCGCCCGCGACGACGAGCGTGCCGACGACGCCGGTCGATCTGCCGCCCGCCAACCCACCCACACAGGCCGCCGAGAACCCATCCACGCCCTCGAATACTGCATCACCAGATGTGGCATCGCCAAATACTGCATCACCAAATATGGCAATGCCGAATACCCCTTCGCAAAATGCCACTGTGCAGAATACTCGATCACAGCGACGTCCTCCGAAGGCGCCGGACAAGAAGCCGGGCAAGAAACCGACGACGACCAAGCCGGGCGATAGCAAGGACATCCTGATCGTCGATCCGTTCTCGTCGCCGCGGAGTGACTCGCCGTGACGTGCACCGTGCGCGCGATGCTGCGGCTCGTCGTGGTCCTGCCCGTGCTTGCGCTGGTCGCGCCTCGCGCGGCGTCGGCCGATCCTCCCGATGCCCGGCCGTCGGCGAACGCCGATTCCGTCGGCCGCGCGCACTTCCAGCGCGGCCAGAAGCTGAGTGCGAATGGACAGTACGCGGCGGCGTATCGCGAGTTCGCTGCCGGCTATGCCGCGACCAAGCGGCCGCTGTTTCTGTTCAACATGGCCGAGGCCGCGCGCGCGAACGGCGACACGGCCAAGGCCCGCGATGCGTACCTGGAGTTTCTGCGCGCGGATCCGAAGAGCGCGCTCGCCGCCACGGCGCGGACGCGGCTCGCCGAGCTCGAGCGCGGTGTCGGGACGACCTCGCACCCCGAGGCGACGCCGTCGCCCGACGCAACCGCGGGTCAGCCCGATGCATCGGCGACGAAGCCCGATGGCTCGCGCGCGCCGCAAGGCTCGCCGGGAAGTGCGCCGTCGATCAGCACGGGCCCGCCCACCGAGCCGATCCCGTTCATGCCGCCGTCGGTGACGCGGCCGCAACCAGGCGGCGAGGGCTTGCCGCCCGAGCGTTTCACCGCCGAGCACAGAGACGCCGAGGATCGGCCGCTGTGGAAGAAGTGGCCGTTCTGGGCGGCGGTCGGCGGTGTGGTCGCCGGCGGCGTGGTCGTATTCGCCGTGACGCGCGATCATGGGACGGCCTGCGGCCCGGGCTGCAGCGAGATCGATTTTCGACCGCCACGATAGCCATTGATCGCCATGCGCGTCCCACGTCTCTCATGCTCGCTGATCGCGCTGGCCATTGCGGCCGCGGCCTGCGGCTCCGATGGTCCGGGCACCAGCGTGCGCGTCGCGCTCGCGTACGACGATGCGCTCGGGCTCGATACCGCCGAGGTCACGCTCGGTGACCGCACGCTGTCGGCGCCGATCGAGCACGAGCTGTTGCTGCTGGTGCCCGACGACGCGGCCGGCAGCGAGATGCCGATCGCGGTGTGGGGCCGCAAGGAGGAGCGGCGCGCGGCCTACGGCACCGCGACGGCCGTGCCGGTGCGCGGCAAGACCGTCGCTGCGGATCTATCGCTGACCGCGTGCACGCCGGGCTGCAACGGCGACATGCTGACGACGTGCACGGGCGAGCCGAGGAGCTGCCAGCTCGGCTGCAGCGAGGACGGCGACGCGCACTGCCTGGCGCCGAGCGCGTCGAATGGCGTCGACCCGACGCTGGCCGACACGCTCGCCGGGACGACGATGATCTCGGGCGCGACGACGCTGTTCGATACCGACACCGGGACGATCACCGGCGGCATCACGCGGGCTCCCGGTCAGGGCATCAACAACGGCATCATGTACGCGCAGGCGCCACCGTCGGGCCCGGGCGGCGCCCCGCTCGCGATCTTCGCCTTCCACAACCTGACGATCGACGGCGGCGCGGGTGTTCGGATCACCGGCTCGCGCGCTGCGGTGCTGCTCGTCGGAGACACCGCCGGCATCGCGGGTGTGATCGACGTGTCGGGCGGAGGCTTCACGCGGTCGTCGGCGGGCCCGGGCGGTGGCGCCGGAGGTACGGTCAGCACGCAGGCGGGCGGCTGCAGCGCCGGAGCCGCGGGTGGCCACGGCACGCTCGCGGGCCCCACCGACGATGGCGGCGGTGGTGGCGGCGGCGGCGGCGTGACCGGCGCCCCGGGCGGCGGCCGCTTGCCGGCGATCGTTGGCATGGGCGGCGCTGCGTGTCTGCCGCCGCTGCTCGAGCCGCTGCAAGGCGGCAGCGGCGGTGGTCGGGGCGGAGGCCCGTCGGGGCAGGCAGCCGCCGGCGGCGGCGGTGGCGGTGCGCTGCAGATCACCGCGGTGCGCGTGCTCGTGCTGACCGGGACGATCACCGCGGGTGGTATGGGCGGCGACAGCGGCGCGCTCTCGGCGGTCGACCCGGGCGCAGGCGCGGGCGGCGGCGCCGGTGGCGCGGTGCTGCTCGAGGCGCCGATGCTGACGATCGCGGGCTCGGCGATCCTCGCCGCCAACGGCGGAGGAGGTGGCGGCGGTGGCGGCGACATCATGGAGTCGAACATGGCGGGCGCCGACGGCGGTGCCGGCGATCAGTCGGCACTCGGCGGCCAGGGCACCAGGGACGACAACGGTGGCGGCACCGGCGGTGCCCTCGCCTCGCCGCCCGACGTGGGGCGCGACGCCGAGACCAACGGCAACGCCGGCGGTGGAGGCGGCGCGAGCGGCCGCATCGTGCTGCGCGGGCACGCGCGCCTGGTCAGCGGCAAGATCTCGCCGCAGCCGACGATCATGGACGTGAAGCCGCCGAGCTGAGCGGCCGCGCGCTGATCGATCTCGGCGTTGCTGTGTCGTTCGAGCGCTTCGCCGCGGCTATCGGATGAGCTCGTTGACCAGCCGGCGGACCTCCTTGAGGTCGAACGGCTTCTCGATCCGGCGGTTCGTCGTCGAGACCAGGAAGTCGCGCGCCGAGGGCGTGAACGCGCCGCCGGTGAGGAACACGATGCGCCCGGCCTGCGACACATCGATGCGCACGATCTCGGCGTGGAGCTCCATGCCGGTGATCTGCGGCATCATCAGATCGCACAGGATGACGTCGTAGCGCGTACCGAGCTCGAGCAGGTCGAGCGCATCGCGCGCGCGGTACACGGCGGTGACGTTGTGCTCGACGCTGAGGAACCGGCGGATCGCCTGGGCCAGGCTCTCCTCGTCGTCGATCACGAGCACGTTGCCGCGGCGCGCGGCGGGCGCGCGGGTCCAGATCTTCTGCGTGCTCTGCGGGACCGCGGCGCCGCCGGCGACCGGCAGCGAGATGTGGAACTCGGTGCCCTTGCCGACCTCGGTGTCGTAGCTGATCGTGCCGCCGAACTGCGTGATGATGCGGTGCGAGATCGCCAGACCCAGGCCGGTGCCGACGCCGACCGGCTTGGTGCTGAAGAACGGTGTGAACAGCCGCGGCCGGACCTCGACGGGAATGCCGGTGCCGGTGTCGCGGATATCGACGACGACCCGGCCGCCGGTATCGACCGAGGTCGAGATCCGGATCTCGTTGGCCTCGTAGTTGCCCGCGGGGATCGCGTGTGCGGCGTTGATGATGAGGTTCAGGAACACCTGCCCCAGGCGCGGCTCGTGCGCGTCGACGTTGGGGACCTTGCTGTAGTTCTTGACCAGC
>DATIPJ010001148.1:0-3439 GCA_035472155.1 Kofleriaceae bacterium | reverse complement strand
GCCGCCTACATCACCGGTCACACGCTGGTGGTCGATGGCGGCTACTGCATGTCGGGGCCGCGGGTCGGCTTCGGCCCATGACGCGGCGGGCGGCCGCGCGCGCCGAACCTGGCGCGCTCGACATCACGGCCGCGCGGCGCGCGATCGCGCTCGAGCTGATCGGCGGCCGCGGCCACTACGACCGCGTGATCCGCGCGGTGCTCGCGGCGCACACGAGCGTGTGGATCGCGACCGCGAACGTCAAGGAGCTGCTGGTCGAGGATGGCCGCGCCGCGCCCGGTCGCCGGCGGAGCCTTCGGCGCGCGAGCTATGTCTCGGTGCTCGCCCGGCTCGATGAGCTCGCGGCCCGCGGCGTCGAGCTGCGGCTGCTGCACGCCGAGCTGCCGTCGCGACCGTTTCGCGAGCACCTCGCGCTGCACCCGCGCCTGGTCGCGGGCGGGCTCGCCCTCCGGCGCTGCCCGCGCGTGCACCTCAAGGCGGTGATCGTCGATGGTGAGCTGCTCTACCTGGGCAGCGCCAACTGGACGGGCGCGGGGCTCGGCGCCAAGGGGACCGGCCGCCGGAACTTCGAGCTCGGCATCGTGACCGACGACGCCTTGCTCCTCGATCAGATTCAGTCGATCTATGAGCGGATCTGGACCGGCGGCGAGTGCGCGGGCTGCAAGCTGCGCGACGAGTGCCCCGGGCCGCTGGCCGAGCTGAAAATTTCTGCCGTCGGCGATGGCGTGTCCCTCCGGCGCTCGTCGACGCGGTGAGAACACTCTCGCGCGCCGCGGCGTAACGTTCAGCGGGGTGTAGCCGATTGCTTCGTCGGTGATCGACCCCGCGATCGGCGCGGTATTCTCGTGCTCGATGGGAGCGCCGGGTTGAGCCCCGCGAGCAGCCCGAGGATCGCCGTGCGTTACCGCCGCGCGGCTGCATGGCTGAGCATCGTCGTGCTCGCGCTCGGCGCCGCCGTCTGTGTGGGCTGGCTGTTCGGAATCCCCGCGCTGCAGCAGCTGCATCCGAGCATGGGCGCGATGAAGCTCAACACGGCGTTGTCGCTCGTGCTGCTCTCGGTCGCTCTGCGGCTCTCGCTCCGGCGTTCCCCGCCACTCGCGCTGGCGCGCACGCTCGCCGGGCTGGCCACGGCGATCGCGGCCGCGTCGCTGCTCGAGTACGCGCTCGGCGTCGATCTCGGGATCGACGAGCTCATGTGCGCCGATCCGGCGGCCAGCGGAGTCCCCGGCCGCATGTCGCCAGTGACGGGCTCCTGCCTGACCGTGCTCGGCCTCGCGATCCTGTGCCTCGAATCGCGATGGGCCGAGCGGCTCACGCTGCTCGGCGGCGCGGTGGCCCAGGTCGTGATCGTCGGGTACCTGTACGGCGTCCGCGAGCTCTACACGATCGGGTCGTTTGCCTCGATCGCGCTGCACACCGCATTCGCGATCTGGCTGCTCGCGCTCGCCGTGGTGATGGCGCGCCCCGAGCGCGGACGGATGCTGCTGCTCGCGAGCGAGGGCGCGGCCGGCGTGCTCGCGCGACGGCTCGTTCCGGCGACGCTCGTCCTGTTGCCGGTGCTCGCGCTCCTGCGGCAGTGGGGCGAAGCGGCTGGCCTCTACAGCGCGGGCTTCGGGCGCGCGATGCTCGTGGTGGCCAACACCGTCAGCTTCCTCTGGCTGATCCTCGGGACTGCGACCGCGCTGGCGCGCGCCGAGCGCGAGCGCCGCGCCGCCGAGGACGCCGCGCGCGACGGCGAGGCCAGCCTGGCGATCACGCTCGACAGCATCGGCGACGCGGTGATCGCCACCGACGTGCGCGGCCGGGTCGCGCGCATGAACCCGGTGGCGGAGCGTCTGACCGGCTGGCCGAGCGCCGAGGCGCGCGGCCGCCCGCTGTCCGACGTGTTCCGGATCATCGACGAGGATGCCCGCCAGCCGGTCGAGAGCCCGGTCGACCATGTGCTCCGCGAAGGGATCGTGGTCGGGCTCGCCAACCACACCGTCTTGATCGCGCGCGACGGTAGCGAGCGCGCGATCGCCGATAGCGGCGCGCCGATCCGCGATCCGCAGGGCGCCACCCGCGGCGTGGTGCTGGTGTTTCAGGATCAGAGCGAGGCGCGGGCCGCGCAGCGCGCGCTCGAGGACAGCCACGATCGCCTGCGCATGCTCGGGCGGGTCTCGCATGACCTGGCGATGGTGGCCACCAGCTTCGCGACGCTGCTCGAGACGATCGCCCAGGTCACCGCAGAGATCGTCGGCGACGGTGGCATGGTCACGCTGATCTCCGAGGACGGCGACCACCTCGTCAACGCCGCCAACGCGCATCGCGACCCGGCCCGCGCTGCGGACTACCGCATGCTCCTGTCCGCGATGGCGGCGCCGCCGCTCGCCGATAGCTCGGTGTCGGCGACCGTGGCCCGCACCGGGCTGCCGCAGCGCGCCGAGGTCGATCCCGCGGCGATGATCGCGCGCGCAGAGCCCGCGCTGCGCCCGTTGGTCGAGCGCCTGAACGTCCACGCCTATGCGGTCGTGCCGATCCGCGCCCGCAACCAGGTGATCGGCACGCTGTCGCTCGTGCGCAGCCGGCCCGGGCGCGCCTACACCGACGACGACGTCACGCTGATCCAGGACCTCGCCGACCGCGCCGGGCTCGCGATCGAGAACGCGCGGCTCTACGACCAGCTCGAGCGCCGCGTCCGCGAGCGCACCGCCGAGCTCGAGGCCGCCAACGACGAGCTCGAGGCGTTCAGCTCGTCGGTCGCGCACGACCTGCGCGCACCGCTGCGCGCGATCACCGGGTTCAGCGAGATCCTCGTCGAGGACCACGCCGCACAGCTCGACGCCGCGGCGGCCAAGCGGCTGGCCAGCATCCGCGGGGCGGCCCAGCGCATGGGCCATCTGATCGACGACCTGCTCGACCTGTCGCGCATCGGGCGCAGCGAGCTCCACCGCGAGCGCGTCGAGATCTCCAAGCTGGCGCACGCGGTGATCGAGCGGCTGCGCGCCGCCGACCCGGACCGCCGCGTCGAGATCGTCGTCGAGGACGGCCTGACCGCGCAGGCCGATCCGCGCCTGGTCGATGTCGTGCTCACCAACCTGCTCGGCAACGCGTGGAAGTTCAGCCGCACGCGCGAGCCGGCGCGCATCGAGCTCACCGCGTGCGCCAGCGAGCAGCCGACGACGTACCTGGTGCGCGACAACGGCGCCGGCTTCGAGCCCGCGCGCGCCGCCAAGCTGTTCGGCGTGTTCCAGCGCCTGCACCACGCCGACGAGTTCGAGGGCACCGGCGTGGGCCTGGCCACCGTGCAGCGGGTGATTCACCGCCACGGCGGCAGGGTCTGGGCCGAGGGCGAGGTCGGCAAGGGCGCGACGTTCTTCTTCACGCTCGAAGCGGGCCGCCAGTAAACCCAGCAATCGCAGCGATTTCCGCGCGTTCCAGAATAGGTAACCGCGGGCCG
>DATIPJ010001147.1:0-3691 GCA_035472155.1 Kofleriaceae bacterium | reverse complement strand
CCCCGACGGGCGCAAGCACGCCAGCAACTGTAAAAGCTGTAGCGAGACGCACGTAGACCAGGGGCACCACTCAGCGAAAATGGTAAACGCGGGGAAAACGAAAAGCCAGCCAACGCCCACACCCGCGCTCACTCTTCGCCGAAAATCGCCCGAAACTGGCCTGAACACACAGCTGTCCGACGGTTCTCCGACGCACACCACGCGCGACGAAGCGCACACCGAAGCAACCTCGCCGGGACGCCGGGTACCACGCCGCCCCGGGCAAACGATCAGTGTCGCGCGGGCTTTGCGTCGGCGGGCTCGAGGGTGACGTCGATATCGGTGACGACGCCGGGGAGGGCGTCGATCGCGAGGTGGGCGGGTTTCCAGCCAGCTTTCTCGATCTCGAGATCGTGAAAGCCGGCCTTGATGAGCCGCGGCGCGACGGGCGTGCCGCCGTAGCGGAGGGCGCCGATGCGGACGGTGGCGCCCGCGACGTTGGCGGTGACCGCGATCGCGGCGTTCTCACCCAGCTGGGCCTGAAAGGGGGGCCGCCCGTCGGCGGCGCGGCACTCGTCGTGGAGCTTGCGCGTGCCGGCGACCTCGCGCGACTGCGGGTTGAGCTGGAGCGCGCGCCGGGCCTCGGTGATGCACTCGGCGTAGCGGCGCTGGGCCTGTGCGACGGCGGCGAGGAAGCGATGCGGGCCGGGCAGCTTGGGGTCGAGCGCCTCGGCCTTCTCGAGGTGCGCGCGCGCCTCGTCGTACTTGCCCAGCCGGAAGGCGTCGACACCTGCCTGGAACTCGCGGGTCAGCTCGCTCGAGACCCGCGGCGGCGGCGGCGGCGCGGCGCCGGCCAGGCCGACCGCCCACGCGACGACCCCGAACGACAGAACCGCGGAGCGCACCGTGCCGCCAGGATAACGCACGCGCGAGCGCGCGATGCCCGGCGCGCGGCTCAGAAATGCCCGGCGACTGTGATCGAGGCCCCGTGCTGCGAGACCTCGACGCGGGCGGACGGTGCCGTCGCCACGCGGTACCAGAAGTATCCGCTCGCGAGCGCGCTGGCGCCGGCGACGGCGAGGCCCACGCCGAACAGCGTGTTCCATTGCCGCGTGGCGTCGGCCTCGCTCTCGTAGCTGTCGCCGTCGAGGGCGAACCGCGCGTGGTCGGCGTGATCGCCGGCCTTGAGCCGCGCCACGACCGCGAGCGACGCGACGGCGACCGCGCCGACCGCGGTGGCGATCGGAAGCACGAGGCTCGGCCGGCGCGGCGCCGGGGCCGGCCGCTCGGGCTCGGGCGTGGGGCCGGCGACCGGGCCGGTGGTCGATCCGCCGACGGGCTCGAGCTCGCGGGTCGGTGGCGCGACGACCTGGCGCTCCAGCGCTTTGCGCTCTCGCTGGTCATCCTGGACCTCGCGGCTTCGCCGCTCGAGTGCGATGCGCAGCGGGAGGACCGCGCGCTCCTTGGCGACGACCTCGACGGTCTTGGGCGTGTAGCCGTCGGCGCGCACGGTGACGTGATAGGTGCCGAAGCCGAGCCAGACCGTGCGGCCTCCCTCGAACGTCTCGTCGGCCGCGAACGCATCGACGGCCACGCTGGCGAACCGCGGCTCGACGACGACGTCGACCGGGGTGAACTTGCCGGCCTTGAGCGACGCCTCGAGGCGAGACATCGTGGCACGCACGACATCGATGAACGAGCCCTCGAGGGCCGAGCCGCGCTCGAGGCAGCGGCTGAGGTACAGCTGCGCGCGCGGCAGCTCCTGCGCCTTGTGGTAGGCGACCCCGACGTTGCAGATCAGGTCGGGCCGCGGGTCGGCCGCGTAGGCCTCGCGAAACTTCGCCGCGGCGCCCAGGTAGTCCTTGGCGCGTGCGAGCCCATCGGCCTCGCCGGCGAGCCGTTTCGCGGTGGCCGGATCGGCATGCGCGGCGCGGGCAGCACCGGCGGCGACGACGAACCCGACCAGGACCTGCGTGCGCAACATGGCCTCGGAATATAGCGTGGTCGTTGCGAGCCGCGCAGGGAACTGCAATAGTCTCTGGCTATGGTCGTGCGCTGGCTCGTCGTCGCCGTCGCTGCGGCCGGCTGCGCCACCGTGCCACCGGATCCGCGCAACCTGCGTCTGCTCGACGTGGACGTCGGGCTCGGTCGGGTGTCTGCGACGGACCGCGCGCCGCTGAACTTCAACATCCAGTTCGCCAGCGGCGGGGTGAAGATGCCGCAGAGCCTGTCGATCGACGGCGTGAACCGGCTGGTCGAGGGGCGTTGCCCGAACCAGGGCGGCATCGGGATCGCGGTGTATCCGGCGTTCAACGCGTCCGCCCCGATGCTCGGCGGCGCCACCGCGTCGAGCACGCTCACGTTCGACATGACCGGCCCGGCGGTGGCGCGGGCCACGGTCGACTGGACCGCGCCGTTCGAGTGCAATCTCGCGCAGCGCCAGGCCAAGGGCACCTCGACGTTCACGATCTTCCCCAGCGGGCGGATCGTGCGGCACGACATCACGACGCCGACCGATGTCACGACGTCGGTCGATACCAATCCGTGCGGCTGCAGCGCGGAGAGCAACTTCTACCTGACCAGCTACTGGGCGTTCACGCTGGCGCAGAACGTCAACCCCGACGGCTCGCCGTTCACCGAGGGCGGTCTCGGCGGATGCGCGGTGTACGGCAACCACATGATCGCGGTCGCGTGGCCCGACAGCCATACCCGCGTGATCACCGACAACGGCGTGTCGGAGTTCACCTACGAGTGGGTGACCGATTCGACGACGCTGTCGCCCGACCAGCGCGAGCTGGTGTCGGCGATCCAGATCTCCAAGGAGACCGCGCCCGCCAAGTGCGCGGACGCGCTCGCCGACCTCGACGACTTCCCGATCATGGTCGCCGGCTCGTCGATCATCACCGACGACAGCGGCATCTACATCGACAACCGCGCCCACACGGGCCGGGTCGAGATCTCCGCGCCGCGGCGGATCCCGCGCGGATTCGCGATCGCGCTCGACGTCGGCGGCTTCGGCGAGATCACGCGCAATCCTCCGCTCGACGGCGCCTGGTACGGCGCTCAGCACGACAACGGCCGCACCGTGTTCTGGTTCCGCGACGGGCTCGACGTGGGCCAGACCATCGCGATCGAGCCGCGATGACCGAGCCGGCGGACACGCTGCCGTCGGGCGACAGCGGCACGGGTCGCCACACCGAGGCGTACTGTCCGGAATGCGGACAGTCGTTCCCGCCCGATCACCTGCGCTGCCCGAACGACGCCACGCGGCTGGTCAAGCTCGGCGGCCCGGCCGACCCGCTGATCGGGCGCGTGTTCGAGCAGCGCTACGAGGTGAGGTCGCGGCTCGGCGAGGGCGGGATGGGCGCGGTGTATCGCGGGTGGCAGCTCTCGGTCGACCGCGAGGTCGCGATCAAGGTCATCGATCCGCGGCTGTCGGGGGACCGCGGCGTGGTCAAGCGGTTCCTGCGCGAGGCGCGGCTGTCGAGCCGGTTGAGCCAGCCGTCGATCGTCAACGTCTACGACTTCGGCCAGACCGAGGACGGCATCCTCTACATCGTGATGGAGCTGCTGCGCGGTCACACGCTCGGCGCCGAGCTCACCGCGCATCACTCGCTGGGCGTGGTGCGCGCCGCCCACATCACCGTGCAGCTGTGCGATGCGCTCGACGCCGCGCACAAGCAGGGCATCGTGCACCGCGACCTCAAGCCCG
>DATIPJ010001146.1:0-4032 GCA_035472155.1 Kofleriaceae bacterium | reverse complement strand
CGCCGATCACGGCTCTCGCGACTCGTCGATCACGGCTCTCGTCGCGATCGGGGTTCGTTGGGGCGTCACGCCGCGGCGGACAGCCCCGCGGCAGACGACTTGTTTGGCGTTACGCGATCGAAGACTACCTGCCACAGGACGCGGTGATAGCCGCGCGTCACGTGGGCATTGTCGCGATACGCCGTGGTGGATGCGATTTCGCGGTGCAGTGTTGCAAGGCGATAGTACGGGACCGAGGGGAACAGATGGTGCGTCAGGTGATAGTTGACGCCGCGGGTGACGACGAATGCCGCGTCGAACCACGAAGTCCTCACGTCTCGCGTCAGGAAGACCACCGGCTTGTCGGAGGAGCGCCCGGCCGTTCCCGCTGGGTAGTGCTCGGCGATCGCGCGCACGATGTTGACGAACATGGCCCAGGTCACGAGCGGCACGATCCAGTAGAGGGTGATCAGACGGATCGGGGTGATGTCGAAGGCGACGCCGGCGACGAGGCCGGCCGGGACCGCGAGGGCCACGAGGCGCTCGCGCCAGGCGCCGCGAAGGACGACGCGGGCGACCGGGATGAGGACGCGCAGGCCGATGAGGGCTGCGAACAGACGCCAGGCGCGGCGCCAGGGAGAGGCCGCGTACCAGTTCTGGTAATCGATGAGATCGGGGTCCGGCGCGCTGTTGACGTGGCGATGGTGCGCGAAGTGCTGCTCGCGATACTCGGTGAGGCTGACGATGAGGGATGGCAGGAGGAGGAGGCGCGCGAACCGATCGTTGCGCGCGCGGTCGCGCGTGATCAGGCGATGGGCGCCGTCGTGGAGGCCGATCGAGAAGGTGCCCATGAGGCGACCGCCGATGAGCATGACAGCGACGAGGTAGACGGCCGGTGACCAGAACATCTCGCTGGCGATGACCGCGGCCGCGATGAGGAGGTAGTCGAAGGCGACGGTGCGAAGGACGCGACCGGGCTCGAGCCGCGAGAGCTCGGTCAGGCGCTCGCGCGAGATCATGGCGTTGCGCATGAATGGCGCTGGGCTGGGAGCGCGATCGATGGGATCGAGCAGGGCGTCACGAACGGCGGGGCCGGCGGTGCGAGCCCCGGTCGTCGGGTTGGGTTTGGGGAGGAGAGGTCCGGACATGGGCTGGAGATGTCCTCGGTGGGGTCGGCTCGTCACGGCTCGGCCAGGGCGCGGAGCTGGAGAGGGGCGTTGTCGTTGCGCGCGAGGAGGTCGCCGCGCAGCTTGCGGAGCGCCGCGCGCACGCGCGAGGCAACGGTGTTGGGGGAGAGGCCGGTCATGCGCGAGACCTCGGCCGCCGTGCGGCCCTCGATGCGCGAGAGGACGAGGGCCTGCTTGCGCTTGTCGTCGAGGCGGTCGACGGCCTGACCGAGCCACTGGAGATCCTCGGCGCGGGCGAGCTGCTGATCGACCACGCGGTCGTCGCGGTCGGCGAGCTCGTCGGCGGTCTCGTGGGGCGGCGCCATCCAGAAGCGATAGCGGCGGTGGGCGCGCTGGTAGTTCCAGCAGGTGCGCACGGCGATGCCCTTGAGCCAGGCGCGGAGGCTCTGCGCGCTCTCGAGCTGGTTCCACCGGCGGTAGGCGACGATGAAGGTGTCCTGGACGGCGTCGTCGCGGTGGGCGGGGGGAATCGGTTGGCGGTACACCACCCGGCGCACGAAGCCGACCATCGCACGATAGACGGACTCGAACGTGGAGCGGTGGGGGCGACCGATGGAAACGGCGGCGCCCGAGGGGACGAGCGAGGTGACGGATACAGAGCTCACGGGACAAGCCTCTCTTTCGCCGGGGGCGAGTTGTGGGGAAGCTCCGGGCGCCGGGGAGTCGCCCTGGCCGTCGGTGCTTCTATGGATTAGAGGCGGCCCGGCGGATTTGTGAGGCTTCGGTGCAGCGAGCTGCAAGGCCGGGGAACTGCACCGGATCCATCGTCAGGCGGTCATGACGCGCGCGGCGGGGGCCGCGGGGGAGAGGCGGTCGACGAGGGTGCGCAGCGACGAGGATGCGAGCTGGGCGCGCGAGAAGTCCGCGCCGAGCTCCTCGCGGATGCGCTCGCGCAGGCTCTGGGCAGAGAGGTCGTCGAGGCCGAGGCTGGCCAGCGGCGCGTCGAGATCGATCAGGATGAAGGGCCGCTGGAGCACGCGGGCGGCGATGCTGCGGAGGGCGCCCTCGATCGCGGTGCGCGACAGACCGGCTGCGGCCGGCGCCTCGGCGCCCGGGACGCGCTTGAGAGCGCCGTCGAGGAACAGCTGGCGGGTCTGGCGGCGCTGGATCTTGCCGCTCGAGGTGCGCGGGATGCTGTGCATCTGGACGAGCACGACCTGCGTGAGGTCGAGGCCGAGGGTTTCGGCGACGGCCTGCTTGATCGCGCCGACGACGGCGGCCGGCGCCGGGCTCACTTCGCTCCGGCCGGTGCGGCGGAGCTCCTGCACGAGGACGGCGCCACCGTCGTGCTCGAAGGCAGCGCCGCCGCCGGCGACCAGCGCCAGGTGGCTCTGCTGGGCGGCGACCTCGATGTCCTGCGGATAGTAGTTCTGGCCGCGGATGATGATGAGGTCCTTGAGGCGGCCGGCGACATAGAGCTCGCCGCCGTCGACGAAGCCGAGGTCGCCCGTGCGCAGGTAGCGGCGGCCCTGGTGGGCGCCGGCGAGGGTGGCGTGAAAGGTCTCGGTGGTGGCGGGCGCATTGCGCCAGTAGCCGGCGGCGACGGCGTCGCTGGACACCCAGATCTCGCCCAGGCTGCCGTCGGGGACCATGCGGCGCTCGCCCGGATGCACGATGCGCACGAGCTCGCTGCCGAACGGCTGTCCGCAGCCGATGAGGCGCTTGGCGTCGGCCGATGTATCGGCGCGGACCTCGCCGTCGGCGAGCGCGGTGCGCGAGAGCGACTTGCACACCGGCTCGCGCGGGCGCCCGGCGCCCGAGACGAACAGCGTGGCCTCGGCGAGGCCGTAGCACGGGTAGTGCGCTGCGTGGCGAAAGCCGCGGCCGGCGAATCGCAGCGTGAAGCGCTCGAGTGTCTCGGCCTGCACCGGCTCCGAGCCGTTGAACGCGATCCGCCAGCTCGACAGATCGAGCTGCTCGCGCTCGGCGTCGCTGACCCGCGAGGCGCACAGCTCGTAGGCGAAGTTGGGGCCGCCGCTGACCGTCGCGCGGTGGGTGGTGATGGCCTCGAGCCAGCGAAACGGCCGCGACACGAGCTCGAGCGGCGACAGGATGATCTCGTGCGCGCCGGCGTACACCGCGTGCAGCATCGCCATGAGGCCCATGTCGTGGAACAGCGGCAGCCATGACACGTACGGCTCGTCGGGCGAGAGCTGAAAGGCCTTCTGCATCATGGCGGCATTGGCGATCAGGTTCTTGTGCGTGACCATCACGCCCTTGGGCGTGCCGGTCGAGCCGGACGTGTACTGCAGGAACGCCAGGTCGGACGCGTCGGGCGCGTACGGCTCCCAGTCGTCGAGGAGCGGCGGCACGTCGTCGACCCAGACGATCGGGATGCGCGCCAGCGTGCCGCCCGGCGAGCGGATCGCATCGCGCATCGGCGTGGTGGTGAGCACGCAGCGCGCGAGGCTGTCGTCGAGGATCGACTCGAGGCGCGCCAGGTAGCGCGGATTGCGCGGCGGATACGCCGGCACCGCGACGCGGCCCGAGACCAGGCACCCGTAGAATGCGCGGATGTAGTCGAGCCCGGGCGGGCAGAGGATCAGCACGCGATCGCCGGGCGCCGTGCACAGGGCGAGCTGCGCGGCAATGGCGTGCGCATCGGCGCGCAGCGACGCGAAGCTCAGGCGATCGGTCACCTGTCCACCGCTCGAGAGCGTGTAGACCGGTCGATCGCCGAGCGTCTCGGCGCGGTGGCGCAGGACAGAGACCAGTGTGTCAAAAGTGGGAGTCTGCATGTCAAAGCCTCACGGTGTGGACGACGCGAATCGAGTCCGAGAACCAGCCGAATGGATTTGGAATGTGGTCGGCGGAGCGCGAGCGCGGAACGAGCCGCTGCACGGCGGCGCTCGCGTATTGCACCTCG
>DATIPJ010001145.1:0-4508 GCA_035472155.1 Kofleriaceae bacterium | reverse complement strand
GCGGATCGCGCACCCAGCCCGGCCGATCCTCCTCGAGGTAGCGCGTGATCCGCATCTGCGCGGCCGTGTTGAGCGGCACCACGCGCGTCTTGCCGCCCTTGCCCGTCACGCGCAAGAAACCGGCGCGCAGGTTGACGTCCGCCAGCGGCAGCTGCACCAGCTCGGAGACCCGCAGCCCTGAGCCGTAGGCCAGCTCGATCATCGCGGCGTCGCGCCGACCGCGCGGCGTATCCGGCGGCGCTGCGATCAGGCGCGCCACGGCTGCCTCGCCGAGCACGCCCGGAAGTCGGCGGCCCACCCGCGGCGCGTCGATCAGCGCAGCCGGATCCCCGTCGAGCCAGCGCTCGCCGACCAGGTGCTTGCACAGCCCGCGGACCGCGCACAGCGTGCGCGCGCGACTGCGCGCCGCCAGCCCTTCGTCGGTCAGCCCGATCAGGAAGTCGGTCACGTCGAGCGGCGTGATGTCGTCGACCTCCGCGCGCCCGCGCGCTGCGAGGAACGCCGTGAACCGCGCGAGGTCGCGGCCGTAGGCGTCGAGCGTCAGCCGGGCCAGCCCGCGCTCGACCTTGAGGTGAGCGAGGAACAGGTCGACCGCTTCATCGAGGGTGAGCCGGCGAGCCACGGCCCTATCGTCGGCGAGATGCGGCCAGACGCAAGTTTTGGGGGGTTGCAGTCGCGCTTCCCTCCGTACATAGTCGAGCGACCGAGCCGCGCGGCATGGAGCTCACACCCGAAAAAATTCGCTGGATCCTGATCTACGTGTTCGTGCTGCTGATCTCGGTTGCGCTGCACGAGTTTGGCCACGCGATCATGGCCCACAAGCTCGGCGACGACACGCCGAGCCGCCAGGGCCGCGTCACCCTCAATCCCCTCGCGCACGCCGACCCCATCGGCACGCTGCTCCTCCCGCTGGTCGGCGCCATCTACGGCGCGGCCACCGGCCACGGTGGCGGCTTCGGCTGGGGCAAGCCCGTGCAGTGGCAGCCCCACCGCATCGGCCGCCGCGTCTCGATGTCCACCGCGAAGATCCTCGTGGCCGTCGCTGGCCCCGCGATGAACGTCATCCTCGCCGTCGTGATCGCGTGCACCCACGCGATCCTGATCTCGCAGCACGTGCTCACGCTCGAGAGCGAGGTCGGCCAGATCCTCGTGTTCGCGGTGCTCACCAACTTCGTGCTGTTCTTCTTCAACCTGCTGCCGGTGCCGCCGCTCGACGGCGGCCACGTCGCGCAGAGCTTCATGCCGTACCGCCATCGCGACAAGTTCGATCAGTTCGCGCGCTACTCGCCGTTCATCGTCCTCGGCTTCATGCTGATCCCGCAGATGCAGGTCGTGTTCTCGTGGCCGGCGACGTTCCTCGCGACCCATCTCTATCGCGCACTCGGCGTGATATAGGCGTGCATGGATCCAGCCGGCTATCAGGTAGCCCTCGACGTCTTCGAGGGGCCGCTCGACCTGCTCTTGCACCTGGTCAAGAAGCACGAGCTGTCGATCCTCGACATCCCGATCTCGTTCGTCACCGAGAAGTACCTCGAGTACCTCGACGCCATGGCCGCGCTCGACATCGACGTCGCGGGCGAATATCTGCTCATGGCGGCGACGCTGTGCCACATCAAGTCGCGCGAGCTCCTGCCCACGCCCGAGCCGCTCGACGAGGAGGAGGGTGAGGGCGGCGAGACCGGCGAGGGCGATGTCGATCCGCGCGCGGACCTGATCCGCCGCCTGCTCGAGTATCAGAAGTACAAGGAGGCCGCGCAGCAGCTCGGCCAGCAGCCCGTGGTGGGCCGCAACGTGTGGTCGCGCGGCGCGGCGGTCGAGGACTCCGTCGGCGATGGCGTCGACCCCGATGCGATCGCGCCCCTCGCGCCGTTCCCGGTGCACAAGCTGATCGAGGCCTTCGATCGCGTCATGCAGCAGGCCAAGCTCAAGGTCGCGCACGACGTGATGATCGACCGGCTCAGCGTGAGCCAGAAGATCGCCGAGCTCACCGACCGGCTCGAGACCGAGGGCCGGTTCTCGTTCTCGTCGATGTTCAGCTTCCTGCGCGACGGCGCGCTGCGCAGCATCGCCGACATCAAGGCCGAGGCCGTGGTCACGCTGCTGGCACTCCTCGAGATGGCCAAGCTCCGCCTGATCGCGCTCTCGCAGCCGGTCGGCGACGACGAGATCATGATCGAGAGCGCCGGCGCGGACCTGCGCGCCCGCATGGAGCAGGGCATCGCGCGCTCCGACGACTATCGCGGCTAGCGCGCCTGCCGAAAATGCGACCGGCCGATGCATCGCTGCACCGGCCGATCGGTGATGGACTGCCACGTCCGTTAGTTGTCCTGCTTCCCGCTGGCGAGCGGGAGCAGCGCCTTCATGCCGTCGAGGCCCATCACCAGCTTGATCTCGTCGATCTTCTCGGCGATGTCCTTCATGGTCTCGAGCTCCTTGAGGCGCATCAGCACCGGGTTCTCTGCGATCACCTTGGCGGTGTTGGCCATGTTGCGGGTCGCTGCGGCATCCTCACGGCGGAGGATGACGTTGGCAGCGGCCGCCTTCTCGGCCTCGATCACCTTGTTGAGTAGCGACTTCATCTCGCCGGGCAGGATCAGGTCCTTGACGCCGACGCGGTGGACGCGCAGACCGAACGTCTCGGCGCGCGGCACGACCTGGCCCTCGAGGTAGCGGGTCAGCGCGTCGCGGCCCTCGAGCAGCTCGTCGAGCGTGACGCCCGCGACGAACTCGCGCGCCGCCAGCTGGACCGCCAGGTACAGCGCGTCCTTGACGTCCGCCACCGCGTGCACGGTGGTGGGTGCGTCCGACGGCGCGTACTCGGCGGTGAGCGTCAGGCGCAGCGTGACCTTGTCACGCGTCATGAGCTCCTGGCCCTCGACCTTGAGCTGCTGCACGCGGGTGTCGAGCACCTGCACGACGACGCGCGCCGCCGGGTGGTTCCAGAACGCGTAGCGGCCCGGCTCGAGGATGCCCTCGAAGCGGCCCTGCACGTACTTGAGGCCACGCTCGAACTGACGCACCAGCACCTCGACGATCTCGGCCGCCGGGATCGCCGCGCGCAGCTCGTCGGTGAGCTCGGGCGCCGGGTCGGTCACCGCGAAGATCAGGACCACGACGTTGGGGTCGAGCTTCCAGACCCGGTGCAGACCGGGACGCAGGAACTTCACCGGGCGGCCGTCGCGGGTGATCACCGCGCGCTGCATCGCATCGAGCGCCACCGTCTGGTACCAGGCCGGCGGCAGCATCGCGAGCACGTCCGGCTGCGCGATCAGCACGAGGTCATCGATGTTCCAGATCGCGAGCTTGTTGTGCTTGCCCCAGAAGGCGTGGTGCGCCGGCACGAGCACGCGCTCGGGCTTGCCGTCGCGCAGCAGCACCGCGCGCTGGTTCAGATCGATGTGCGCCTCGAGCAGCTCCGACGACGGGATCAGCTCGCGCAGCTCATCGCTGAGCTCGGGCAGCGGATCGGTCTCGGCGAACACGCGCAGCGCGACATTGGCCTCGACCTTCCAGATCCGGTGGTTCCGCCACCGCCGCGCAAATGGTTGCGGCGAGAAGGAGTCGAACCTTCATGTCCCGGTCCCATCGAGAGTCGCTTGCTCCCGGAACGTGGTATCGCGAACGCGCCCCATGAAGACCTTGCCTGGTCTATCGGACGCGCGCGACCCGCCGCCGGTTTGCCTGAGCGCCTGACGCTCGACGAGGCCGGAACAAGTACGGCACTGATCCCGTATCGTCAATGGCAATTTTCGAACGATTTTGTAAGTCATTGTATCGAGTGATAGGGTTCGCTAATGGCGACGTACAAGATCGTGCAAGTTGGAGATCCGGTGCTCCGCCAGCGCGCGCGCGAGCTGACCCGCGACGAGATCGTGTCGCCGTACATCCAGGACATGATCGCGCGCATGCGCGACACGATGCGCGATGCCCCCGGCGTCGGCCTCGCGGCGCCGCAGATCGGTGAGTCGCTTCAGCTCGCGGTGATCGAGGACCCGCCCGCCCTCCATGCGGCGCTCACCCCCGAGCAGCTCGCCGAGCGCGAGCGCGCCGCGGTGCCGTTTCACGTCCTCATCAACCCGCGCATCCAGCCCGAGGGCACCGACGTCGTCCTCGCCTACGAAGGCTGCCTCAGCTTCTCCGCCTTCATGATGATCGTGCCCCGCTGGCGCAGCGTGCGCGTCGACGCCCTCGACGAGCGCGGCGAGCCGGTCGTCAAGGTCGCCTCCGGCTGGTACGCGCGCATCCTGCAGCACGAGATCGATCACCTGCGCGGCGTGGTGTGCTGCGACCGCATGGAGCCGCGCACGCTCACCACCCACGACAACCACATGCGATACTGGCGCGGCATGCCCCTCGAGGACGTACGCGCCACCCTCGGTGAGGCCCCGAGCGAGTAGCGGCGCCCGCCGAACGCCTGTCGTACCAGTGTGCTAGAAGCGCGGCAGGTATCCCGTGAGTCGAAAGCGCGGCAAGAAATCCAAGGCGGCTGTCGAAGCGGTCCCGGACGA
>DATIPJ010001144.1:0-5289 GCA_035472155.1 Kofleriaceae bacterium | reverse complement strand
ACTCCGTGAGGCCGATCGCGGCGACGGCGCTCGGCCCCAGGTGCGCGACCCAGAACACGTCGACCACGGCGAAGATCGACTCCATGATCATCTCGAGGATCATGGGGACGGCGAGCATGACGAGCGCCTTGCCGATCGGCGCCGCAGTCAGATCGAGCTCCGTGCCGCGGACGGCGTCACGCAGCACGCGGAAGACCGCGGCGACCTTGCCGGTCGTGATCGACCTCGCAACGGGAGCCGCGATGGAACCTGGGAACGGGGCGGTGAACGGGGCAGTGATCGAGTCGCTCATCGTGATGCCTCATCGCAACGACGAACGGCGGCCCGCCAGGTCGACAGCCCGCGCGATCTTTTTGCGATTCGCGCAGATGGCCGGAATCACTGCCCGAATTCGCCGGGAGCGTCAGGGCGGGCACACGGCGTACGGCACGCGCATCAAGAAGAAGTTCACCGAGAACGAGAACGAGGTCGAGCGCACGTCGTGGAACCAGCCCGCGGGCAGAAACAGCATCTCGCCGGCGTTGAGGGTGACGAAGCGCGGATCGCATTGCGCGGCGAGGGCGTCCTCGGGATCGAACGGGTCGACCCAGTTGCACGAGTCGAGGCCGGTGTGGATCGTCCTGGGCGACATCCGCGAGGCGCGGCCGGGCGCGACGAGGCCGAGGCGCTTCGTGCCGACGACCTGGGTGAGGAAGTTGTCGAGCCAGTCGCGATGGAGCGGGGTCGCGGTGCCGGCCGGGCCGATCCAGTACTTGGCGAAGCCGCACAGGGCCTCGGGCACGAACGGCGGATGATCGAGCCAGAGGTGCCAGTCCCAGGGCACGCCGTTACTCGCGGCGTAGGGCGGCGGAGCCTCGGTGCCGTCGGCGGGCGCCCGGGATTTCTCGACGGCGTCGAGGTAATCGGCGAGGCGGACCTCGCGGCTCTGCATCGTCTGCTGGTAGATGTCGGCGGCGTAGTTGCCGGCGCGCACGTTGACCGAGGTGTCGCCGAGCTGGGTCCGGATGCGATCGGGCGTCCATGGCGACGCCTTCCACCTGGGCATGGCGTCGGTGAGGACGACCGGGCGGCTGGCGACGGCGTAGCGCTGGAGGAATTCGGCGGCGGACAGCGAATCGGCGCGGATGTGCTCGATCTCGGAGCCGGGCTCGCCGTCGAGCGGGCCGCTGGTGATCTCCTCGACGCGCGCCTTGCCCTCGGGCGAGATCGACATGAAGCGATCGCGAAACGACGACAGCACGTCGGGGTTGCCGGTCATCGAGACCGGGCCGCGCACGCAGCCCAGGCCGGCGATGTCGCGCAGGTCGTGGGTCGAGAGCGAGAAGCTCGCGTCGGGGCTGGCGTGCTTGCCGTCGCGGACGTGGACGGTCTCGCGCGGCGCGCTGCGGTCGACGACGACGAACGCGCTGACGCGCTTGTCGCGCACGGTGAACTGCACGACCGTCTGCGGCCTGGCGCCGGCGATCGACGGCAGGAGCGTACGGATGATGTCGTGGAGGTTGGCGTGGATGTGAGCTTGGGGTGATTGCATGGGACCTCGTCGGGGCTAGGACCAGCGCGGCGGCGCCGCGGTCGCGAGATAGGGCTCGATCTCGCGCACGACCTCGCGCGCGAAGCCGGGGAACGGCTGGCCGAGGAAGTAGAAGTGGCCGCCGTCGAACAGACGGAGGCGGAAGTCGCCGCGGGTCTCGCGCGCCCATGGCCGCATCGTCGTCGGGGGCGCCCACACGTCGGTGGCGCCGGCGAACGCGGTGACCGCACAGCCGAGCGCGGCGCGATCGGGCGTGGGCTGGTACGACTCGAGGACCGAGATGTCGGCGCGCACGACGCGCAGGAAGTGCGTGCGCAGCTCGGGGACCTCGGTGACCCGATCGGGCATGCCGCCGAGCGCGAGGATCGCGTCGAGCAGCGACTGGTCGTCGAGCTCGCTCAGCTTGCGCGCCTGCGACTGGAGCGTGGGCGCCACGCGGCCCGACACGCCGACCCAGACGGGCGGGTTGCCGAGCTGCTCGCAGGCGCGGCCGACCTCGGCGGCGAGGATCGCGCCCAGGCTGTGGCCGAAGAACGCGACCGGTGCGTCGAGCCAGGGGCGAACGTCTTCGATGACCTGCGCGACCAGCTCGGACATCGAGGTCAGCGGCGCCTCGGCGTAGCGCTTGCCGCGGCCGGGGATGTCGAGGATGAGCAGCTCCCAGTCGGCGGGCAGCTCGGCGGCCATCGGGTGATACATCGCGGCCGAGCCGCCGGCGTGGTGGAACGCAATGAGACGAAGCGACGGGTTCGCGACGGTGCGCGGTCTGACGAAGTAGCTCATGCGACCCTCTTCTCGCCGGTGCGGCTGGTCATGCCGGTGCGGCTGGTCATGCCGGTGCGGCTGGTGGTGACGGACGTCGTGCTGTGGCGGTGACGCGAGGTGTGGAGCACCGCGCGCTCGCCGAGGCGGCTGGTCGCGAGGGCGATCGCGTTGGCGGTCGCGGCATCGCGATGGCGCGAGCTGTGGAGGCCCGACGTGTGGAGGCCCGACGTGTGAAGGCCGGAGCGGTGGTGCGCCGCGCGTGCGGGGGTGGCGTCGTGCGGCAGGCCCGACGCGGCGAGGACCTTGCTCCATGCGAGGTCGTGGCCGAGCTTGTGGAGCGCGTCGACGGTGGCGAGGATGTTCGCGCGCTCGCCGGTGCCGCGGCGCAGCGAGGCCAGGGCGCGGTCGGCGGCGAATCCAGTGGAGGTGACGAGGCCGGTGAGCGGGGCGTCGGGGCCGATCTCGAGGCAGGCGTCGATGCCCAGCGCGCGGAGCGCCTGCGCGGCCTCGTGGAAGCGCACCGGCTCGCGCACGTGGCGGCACCAGTGGGTGGCGTCGAGGTCGTCGTGGGTCGCGACGCGGCCGGTGAGCGAGGAGACCATCGGCAGGCGCGCGGCGCCGAACGGCAGGTGCGCGATCGCGCGGTGGAACGCGGGCAGGATCGGGTCCATCAGGCGCGAGTGCGATGCGGTTGACACCACGAGCGGCCGCCACTTGATGCTGGCGTCGCTGAGCCGCGCGGTGAGAGCGGCGAGCGCGGCGCTGTCGCCGGAGACCACGACCGCCGACGGGCCGTTGATCGAGGCGACGTCGATGCTGGTGCCGCGGATCTCCTCGGTGACGCGCGCGAGCGGTGCGGCGATGGCGAGCATCGCGCCGCGCGCGGTCGACTGCATGAGGCGCCCGCGGTGGGCGGCGAGGGTGAGGCCCGACTCGGCGTCCAGGACGCCGGCGCAGATCGCGGCGGCGACCTCGCCGAGGCTGTGGCCGAGGACGGCGGCGGGGGTCACGCCCCACGAGCGCCAGAGGTCGACGAGGGCGAGCTGGAGCGCGACGATCGCGGGCTGGGTGACGCAGGTCTGGTGGATCGCGTTGCGATCGTCGCCGTGCATCATCAGGTCGCGGATGGACGCGCCGATCAGCGGGCGCAGGATGCGGTCGCAGGCATCGATGCGCGCGCGGAACACGGGCTCGGTGTCGTAGAGCTCGCGGCCCATGCCGAAGTACTGGCTGCCCTGGCACGAGAACAGGAAGGCGACGCGGAGCGGGCGCGCGGGGGTCGCGAGCGCGGGGACGGTCGGCGCGGGAGCCGCGGCGGGGGCCGGCGCGGGAGCCGACGGCGCAGGTGCCGACGGCGCGGGTGCCGTGGGTGCGGTGAGGCGCGCGACGATCGCGGCGGCGAGCTCGTTGACCATCGGGTGCTCGAAGATGTGGAGGACGCTGAGCTCGATGCCGAGCGCGCTCGACAGCTCGCGCGCCAGGTCGACGGCCATCAGCGAGTCGAGGCCGAGGTCGTAGAAGCTGGCGTCGACGGGGACAGCGCTGGCGTCGCGGTGATGGAGCACGGCGGCGACCTGGCGGCGCACGAGATCGCGCACGTCGGCGAGGGCGACGGCGGGCGCGGCCGGGGCGGCTGCAGGCGCAGCGGGCGCGGGCGCGGGCGCGGGCACGATCACGGCCTCGTTGCTCGCGGCCTTGGACCACGCCAGCTCCGGCTGTGCGGCGGCCTGGGGAGCGTGATGCTCGCGCTGCCAGGGATAATGTGGCAGCACGACGACGCGGCGGGGGAGCTCGTCGAGCGCGCCGGTCGCGCCCCGGGTCACGGCGGGAGAGCTCGCGTCTCGCGCGAGGGCGTCGAGCGCGGCGAGCGCGGCGAGCCTGTCGCCGGCGGTGATCCGCGCCCGCACGCCGTGGCGCGCGCGGCCCTGCGTGGCGGTGTAGGCGAACGCGGCGTAGTCGCGTTCGGGCAGCTCGGCGAGGCTCCTGTGGAAGCGCGCAGCGAGCTCGCGCAGTGCCTCGGGCGTGCGGGCCGCGAGCTCGAAGCCGGCGGCGCAGGCGCTCGGGGCCTCGCTCGGATCCGCCGGCCCGACGATGGCGTGGGCATTGGTGCCGCTGAGGCCGAACGAGCTGACGCCGGCGAACCGTCCCGCATCGGGCGCCCAGGGCACGAGCGTCGTCGGCAGTGCGATGCCGGTGCCGGTGAGATCGATCCGCGGATTGAGCGTCTTGTGGTGGACGAGGCCCGGGATGGCGCGGCGCGCGCAGCACGCGATCGCCTTGAGCAGGCCCGCGATGCCAGCGGCCGCCTCGAGGTGGCCGAAGTTGGTCTTGACCGAGCCCACGTAGAGCGGGGCGCCGCGGTTCTTGCGGCCGAGCGCCGCGAGCAGCGCGTCCATCTCGATCGGATCGCCGAGCGGTGTGCCGGTGCCGTGCGCCTCGACGAAGCCGATGTCGCCGGGGGCGAGCGCGGCGTCGGCGAGCGCGGCCTCGATCAGCGCGGTCTGCGCGAGCACGTTGGGCGCGGTGAAGCCCGACGAGCGGCCGTCCTGGTTGACCGCCGAGCCGCGGATGACGGCGTGGATCAGGTCGCCGTCGCGCAGCGCGTGGTCGAGGCGCTTGAGGACGACGACGCCGCAGCCTTCGCCGCGGACGTAGCCGTTGGCGCGCGCGTCGAACGTCTTGCAGAGGCCGTCGGGGGCGAGCGCGCCGGTCTGCTTCACCATGCGGGTCGAGCGCGGCGACAGGATGAGGCTCACGCCGCCGGCGAGCGCGACGTCGCACTCGCCGCGGCGCAGCGCCTGGCACGCGAGGTGGACGGCGACCAGCGACGACGAGCACGCGGTGTCGACGGCGAGCGCCGGGCCGTTGAAGCCCATCGCGTAGGCGAGGCGGCCGGCGGCGAAGCAGTGGCCGTTGCCGGTGGCCCAGTACACGTCGGGCGCGCCGATCTGCCAGTCGCGGTAGTCCTGCCCCGTGATGCCGATGTAGAGGCC
>DATIPJ010001143.1:0-2743 GCA_035472155.1 Kofleriaceae bacterium | reverse complement strand
GCCGAGATCATCGCCTGCGACAGGATGACCTTCACGACCGCCGAGTTCTTCGCGCCCATCGCCTTCAGCGTGCCGAACTCGCGGAGGTACTGGAGCGTGCCGCTGTAGAGGATCTGCCCGACGACGACGAACCCGACGATGATGCCGAGCACCGCCGTGGTGAAGAACCCGGCGCCGACGCCGGTGCGCGTGGACCAGTACATCCGCGTGCGCTGCGACATCTGGTGCGTGGTGTACGCGGCGAGGTGGGGCAGCGCGTTGATCCGCGCCTGGACGGCGGCGATGTCGGCGCCGGGCGCGACCTTGACCAGGACATAGGTCACCGGCTCCTCGCCGAGCTGCGGCAGGTAGCTGCGCGCGGTGCGCAGGTCGGTGAACACGATCGGCGACGTGGTGAACGAGCGGATGCCGCTGGTCAGCGCGACGACCTCGGCGCGCACGCCGGAGACCTCGGTGACGTGGCCGACCCGGTCGATCCGCAGCTTGGCGTACTCGGTGCGATCGAGCGCGATCGCGCCGGGCTCGGCGAGCCGCCGCGGATCACCTGCGACCACGTTCCATGGTGCGAGCAGCGGCGCGACCCCGGGCGCGGTCTCGATGCCGACCACCTGCACGCCGAGGTCCCCGCCGTCGGCGAGCTTGAACTGCGCGAAGCTCATCACCATGCGCTCGGCGTGTGCGACGCCGGGCACCGAGGAGACCCGGTAGTACGCGCGCTCGTCGAACGGCGTGGCGAACTCGAACGACTCGTTGCTCTTCTTGCCGACCCAGAGGTCGGCCTTGCTGGCGTCGATGATCGACGACGCCGTGTCCATGAAGCCGTAGTACAGGCCGACCTGGACGAGCACGAGCATGACGGATACCGACACGCCTGCGATCGCGACCGCGAAGCGCAGCCGGTCGTGCAGGAGGAGCTTTCGAGCCAGGGTCCACATCGCAGACGTCGAACGAGCACTGCGCGTGCCGAACCGGGCGCGGCGCATTTCAAGGCGTTGCGCGGTCTCCGTCGGTAACGGAGCGTTACCGCCGCAAGGTCTGTTACCTCCGCGGCTCGGTCAGGCTTCGGCGGGCAGCGTGATCGTGAATGTCGATCCGCCGCCCAGCGTGGAGCGAACCCGGATGTCGCCGCCGTGCGCGCGCACGACCTTGTGCACGATCGCGAGCCCGAGCCCGGTGCCGTCGGGGCGGGTCGTGAAGAACGGCTCGAAGATGCGCGGCAGATCGTCGGGACCGATGCCGCGGCCGTGGTCCTCGATCTCGATCGCGACCAGGCGGTCGCCGGTCGCGCTCGCGCGCAGCGTGACCTCGGTGCCGGGCCGCGACGCATTGGCCGCGTTGTCGACCAGGTTGGTCAGCACCTGGCGCAGGCGCGCCGGATCGCCGTGCACGGTGAGCGGATCGGCGGCGGCGGTCGGCTCGACGCGGACCGCGACGCCGCGCTCGGTGAGCACCGGCGAGAGGTTCCTCTTGGTGGTCTCGATCAGCTCGCCGACGTCGATCGGCTCGCTCGACAGCTTTACCGGCTTGGCGAAGTCGAGGATCTCGGCGACCGAGCGATCGAGCCGCGCGAGCTCCTCGAGCGCGATGTCGAGGTGCTCGCGGTCATCGTCGGACAGCTGCAGCTTGCGCCGCAGGATCTGCACGTTGAGCGAGATGCTGGTCAGCGGCGTGCGGATGTCGTGCGCGATCGCCGCCGCGAACTGGCCGAGCGCGGCGAGCCTGCGCGCGTCGTGCAGCTCGGACACCGCCTCCGCGCGCTGGACCGCGACCGCGACCCGGGCCGCGAGGTCGCGGGCGACGACGAAGGTATCGCGATCGATGAGCCCGCCGTCGAGGTAGAACGCGCCGACCAGCGCGCGATCGGCGCCCAGCGCGGGCACCACGAAGCACGCCGGCAGCTCGGGCGCCTCGTCCTTGCGCAGCGCCTCGCCGCGGCCCAGCGTGGGCGCGAGCGCGTCCGGCAGCGCGGGCGCCGCGACCCAGCGCACGATGGCACCGTCGCCGATCGACGTGATCCGGCGCCCGGCCTCGGCGATCGCGGCCTCGGCGTCGGCCGGCAGCGGCTCGCCCTGCACCCCGAGGCGGCGCGCGCGGCGCTCGTCGAGCCCGGCCAGCACGCGGCGCTCGACCCGCGGGTAGACCGCATAGCCGCCGGCGGCGAGCGCGAGCGGCACCAGCGCGGCGCCGAGCAGCGCGAGCTCCTGCAAGCGGCCGGGCGCGACGTACGCGAGCGCCGCGTTGACCGCCGCGCCGCCGCCGAGCATGACGAGCAGCGCGATGGTCGCGATCGTGATCGCCTCCGCCGCCGCCGAGCGGGTCGAGAACAGCTCGCTGCGCAGCACCGCGGTGCCGATCACGATGAAGCTGATCAGCGTCGCCACCGTGGTCTCGGCCCACACCGCCGGCTCGAACACGCCGAGCAGCGGCCCGAGGCAATACGCGGTGAACCCGCACGCCCAGGAACCACAGCATCGCGATGATCACGCGCTCGTCGCGCTGGTGGGCGTGCCTCCGGGCGCGCGCGCCGAGGACGAACACGACGATCGTCGCCGGCGCGAAGAACACCAGCTCGGACAGCGCGCTGGTCCACGTGCCGGCCCGGGTCGCGGTCGCGGTCCAGCGCGCGGAGGCGGTGGCCGAGCTGCACGACGCGCGCAGGCTCGCCGCGCTCGGCCAGTTCGCGGCGGCGATCGCGCACGACATCCGCACGCCGCTGACCAGCATCTCGCTCAACGTGCAGATC
>DATIPJ010001142.1:0-7549 GCA_035472155.1 Kofleriaceae bacterium | reverse complement strand
GCCAGCGCGCGATTCCAGTGCGCCTCCGCCAGCGCCGGCGCCACCGCAATCGCCGCATCCGCCAGGTGCAGCGCGCGCACCGGATCCTCCGCCAGCGCCACCGCGGCCCGATCACTATCGCGCGCCGCCGACGGAGGCTCTGCCTCGAGCACCGCCGACGCGCGCGCCATGTCCCCGGCCAGCGCATGCGCCGCGGCCAGCCCCGCCCGGTCCCCCGCACGCTCGAGCGCGACGAGCACATCCACCGGCAAGAGCTCGCGCGCCGCCGCCCCCCGCTCCACCCGATACACCCGATGGTGATCGAACGCCGGCGCCGTGAACCGCGCCTCGATCGCCCGCGTCTCCGCCAGCGCGATCACCGGCGCTCGAGGCGCTCGGTCCCGCCCGAGCCACACCACCGCGATCGCCGCCACCGCCGCAATCGCCACGCCGGCAGCAACGACCCGCCAGCGCTGCCCTCGCCCGGCGCGCCGCCCTCGATCGCGCCGCCGCTCGAACTCACTGTCGCCCGCGCGATCACCCCGTCGCCCGACGCCGCGATCGCCCCGCGGATCGAGGTCACGATCCACAACGTCACCGACGACGCGGTCGTCCGGCCCATCCGTCCGTGTCTCGCGCGCCTTCGCAGCGACGCCATCGATCGCTCGCTCGACGTGGCCATCGTGACTGCCGATCGCAAAGCGCTCCTTGGCCTGTGCGTCAGCGGTCCGCGACCGCGACAGCACCGTCTCGAGGCCGACCCAGTCGCCGAGCTCTTCCTGGCACGCCGCGCAGGTGGCGAGGTGAGCCAGCACCGCCGGCTCGTCGGCGACCGGCAGCTCGCCGTCGAGGTACAGCGCCGTACGCTCGCATTCGGTCATGGCTTGTCCTCCGCATCGCGGCCCGCCAGAAACAGCTGCTTGAGCCGCCGCCGCGCCCGCAGGATGCGCGTGCCCACCGTCATCTTCGGGATCGCGAGCCGCTCGGCGATCTGCGCATAGGAACAGCCCTCGAAGATGAACAGCTCGAACGCGCCGCGCAGCTCCTCGGGCAGCTCGTTCAGCCGCGCGCGGATGTCGTCGGCATCGAGCCCCTCCCACCACTCGCGCGCGGGTGGCGGCGGCGAGGGAGTCTCGTCCTCGAGCGCCGCCTCCGCCGGCGCGGCCGCCCGCCGGCGCAGCCGATCGATGAACAGGTTGCGCATCACGCGCGCCATCCAGGCCCGATGGTCGTGGTCGGGCAACAAGGTGTGGACGTTGTGGATCGTGCGCTCGAGGACGTCCTGCAGCAGGTCGTCGGGGTCGAACTGCGAGCGGCACAGCCGCGCGGCCAGCCGGCGCAGGAACTCGCCATGCGCGCGAAACAGGTCATCGGCTCTTTGGCGACGCCAGGCATCCTCAACCGAGCGGACGGAAACCTCGGGTCCATCTTCCCCAGGCGCCTGCGGTTTCAACACAGCCCCCACAAGGGGGACCGTCGCCGTGAGGTGATTCCGTTCCTTGCTGCGCGGCGGACCGGAATCGATCGATTCGGCTCGGGCCCCATTCTGTTGGGGAATATTTGCGCGCGGGTGCGTGAATGTCGAGGAGCGTCCGTTGGAGAACGCCCGCCTGCCCAGGAAGAACCATTCATGATCCGAGCCTTTGCCCTCGTACTCTTGCTCGCCGCCCTCGCCACGTGCACGACCACGCTCGACACCACCGCCGCCGCCACCGCCGCCCAGAGCCCGCTCTGCGACGCGGTCATGCCCAAGCTCACCCCGTGGGACGGCAACGCCTTCCAGCTCACGACCGACGTGACAGGCATTCACATCTGCGATTCGCCCAAGGACGCCGGCCATCTCTGGGCGTTCGTCGTCGACGGCGACAAGGTCACCGCCAGGGTCGACATCAAGCCCGAGCAGCTGGCGCAGTTCTATCAGGTCCTGATCGGCCCTTCGCAGTCCGGGGTAGCCGCTCAGCCGCTCATCCTCCTGAAGAAGCCGCTCTACACCACCAACGTCGTCTGCAAGGGAGATCCGGGAACGCGGCCCAACGTGCGCGCGGCCGATGAAGGGCTCCCGTCGATCGACCCCGACAACGCGCCGCATCTCATCTATCGGACGCACCTGCTGTACGACGCGATCCAGCGCGGCGAGGAGGACATCGCGTCGGGCAAGGTGTGCGACGGCAAATAGCCAGTGGGAAGGGGCCGCATCAGGATCTCGCGGACGCGGCGGGACCTCTCGGACGCGTCAGGACGTCCGGGCGGACACTGACCGGACACCGCGGACACTGCGGACAGCGAGGGTTATCGGCACGTTAGCGGCGGCACGGTCGTTGCTGTGATGTGCGGACACCCGATGATCCGCGATACGTCAGCGCAGGACCGACCGCTCTCGAAGCCCAGTGTCGCCAAGCCATGGCGGCGCTGGTTGGTGCGCGTGGTGCTCGCGGCAGCGGTGGCGGTCGGCATCGCCTACGTGGCGCGCGGCTGGTTCGGTGCGGAGCGCTCGATCGACCGCGCACGGATCCGTATCGCGCAGGTCGAGCGCGGCACGCTGGTGCGCGACGTCGTCGCCGACGGCCGCGTGGTCGCCGCCAGCAGCCCGACGCTGTATTCGATCGCCGCCGGCACGATCGACTTCCACGTGCGGCCCGGCGACAAGGTCGTGCACGGCCAGTCGCTGGCGACGATCGCCAGCCCCGAGCTGCAGAGCAAGCTTACCCAGGAGCAGGCCACCCTGGCGGGGCTCGAGGCGGGCGTCGGGCGCGCCGGGCTCGACGTCGAGCACGGACGGGCGAACGCGCAGAAGCTGATCGCCCAGGCCCAGATCGACCGCCAGGGCGCCGCGCGCGAGGTCGAGATCAACAACCAGATGTTCACCCGCGGCGTGATCCCCGAGCTCGAGCTGCGGCGCTCGGAGGACTCGCTCAAGAAGGCCGAGATCGCGCTCGCCCACGCGCGCACCGAGGCCGGCCTCGCCGGCAAGGAGCTGTCGTTCGACCTCGGAACGCGCAAGCAGAGCCTCGACCGCCAGCGCGCCGTGGTCGCCGAGCTCGAGCGCCAGGTCGGCGAGCTCGAGATGAAGTCGCCCGTCGACGGCCAGGTCGGCCAGCTGCTGGTGGCGCAGCGCGCGACCGTTGCGGCCAACACACCGATCGTGACCGTGGTCGATCTCGGCGCGTTCGAGCTCGAGATCCGGGTGCCCGATAGCTTCGCGCGCGACATCTCGCTCGGCATGACCGCCGAGATCCGCGCCGGATCGAGCACCGTCCCCGGCCGCGTACGCTCGGTGTCGCCCGAGGTCGTCGACGGCAACGTGGCGACCCGGCTCGAGTTCCTCGATCAGCGGCCCGCCGGGCTGCGCCAGAACCAGCGGCTGACCGCGCGCATCCTGATCGAGGAGCGGCCCAACGTGCTCAAGGTCGAGCGCGGCCCGTTCCTCGAGAGCGGCGGCGGCAACTTCGCGTATTTCGTCGAGGAGGGGATCGCGGAGCGCCGGCCGATCCGGGCGGGCGCGGTCAGCCTCGACGCGGTCGAGATCGTCTCGGGCGCCAAGCCCGGCGATCGGATCGTGGTGACCGGAACCGATGTCTTCGACAACGCACAACGCGTGCGGATTGCGGATTAGCCCAGGAGCCGACGACAGATGCTGCACATGAAAGAAGTCTCCAAGGTGTACCGGACCGAGATGGTCGAGACCCACGCGCTGCGCAAGCTGTCGCTCGAGGTCCGCGGAGGCGAGTTCGTCGCGGTGACCGGCCCATCGGGCTCGGGCAAGACGACGTTCCTCAACATCGCGGGTCTGCTCGAGGAGCTCACCGGCGGCGAGTACATGCTCGACGGCGTCGAGGTCCGCCAGCTCGGCGACCGCGCGCGCTCGCACCTGCGCAACGAGAAGATCGGATTCGTGTTTCAGAGCTTCAATCTGATTCCCGATCTCAATCTATTCGACAATGTCGATGTCCCGCTGCGCTATCGGCGGCTGACCCGCGGCGAGCGCCGCAAGCGGATCGAGGGCGCGCTCGAGCGCGTCGGCCTGGCCTCGCGCACGCACCATTATCCGGCCGAGCTCTCGGGCGGCCAGCAGCAGCGCGTCGCGATCGCCCGCGCGATCGCCGGCGACCCCAAGCTGCTGCTCGCCGACGAGCCGACCGGCAACCTCGACTCGGCGATGGCGCGCGAGGTGATGCAGCTGCTCGAGGAGCTCAACGCCCAGGGCACGATCGTCGTGATCGTCACCCACGATCCGGAGATCGCGGCCCGCGCGCAGCGCAACGTCCACATCGTCGATGGCGTCGCGGCCGACCTCGAGCGCGGCGCCAGCCTCGTTCGCCCCAACCACGCATCCGTCCAGCAGAGCGCCTGACATGTTCGGCTATTACATCGACCTCGCGCTGCACAGCTTCCGGCGCAACGTCTCGTTGACCACGCTGATGATCGTCGCGATCGCGTTCGGCGTCGGCGCGAGCATGACCACGCTCACCGTGCTCCACGTGCTGTCCGCCGACCCGATCCCCGGCCACAGCCACGAGCTGCACTACGTGCAACTCGATCATCGCAAGGCGCGCGACGTCAAGCCGGGCGAAGAGCCACCGCGTCAGGTCACCCGGTACGACGCCGAGACCCTCGTGCGCGCCGCCAAGGCCGACCGCCAGGCGATGATGACCGGCGGCAACGCGGCGATCGAGCCCCAGCGCCCCGGGCTGACCCCGTTCTTCGCCGACGGCCGCTGGACCTCCGCCGACTTCTTCGCGATGTTCCGCGTTCCGTTCATCGCCGGCAGCGGCTGGACCGCCGAGGACGACACCCGCAACGCCCGCGTCGCGGTGATCACGCGCGCGCTCGCCGACAAGCTGTTCGGCGCGATCGAGGTCGTCGGACGCAGCGTGCGCGTCGAGGGCACCGAGCTGCGCGTCATCGGCGTGATCGAGAACTGGCGCCCCGCCCCGCACTTCTACGACCTCAACAACGGCGACTACACCAAGGGTGAGCAGCTGTTCATTCCGTTCTCGACGTCGCGCGAGCTCAAGCTGTCGCGCAGCGGCAACATGAATTGCTGGGGCGAGAGCCCCGATCCCGAGGCCGTCGGCGCGCCGTGCGAGTGGATCCAGTACTGGGTCGAGCTCGGCGACAGCTCCAAGGCGGCCGCCTACCGCGACTATCTCATCCGCTACTCGCAGGAGCAGAAGACCGCCGGCCGGTTCGAGGTCGAGCCCAACGTCCACCTGCGCGATGTCATGGAGTGGCTCGACTTCAACCAGGTCGTCCCCAAGGATGCGCGGCTCCAGACCTGGATCGCGCTGGGCTTCTTGCTCGTGTGCCTGATCAACACCGTGGGCCTCTTGCTCACCAAGTTCCTCCGCCGCTCGGCCGAGATCGGCGTCCGGCGCGCGCTCGGCGCCTCCAAGCGGTCGATCTTCATCCAGCTCGTCGTCGAGTCGGGCGCGATCGGCCTGGTCGGCGGCACGCTCGGCCTGGGCCTGGCGTGGCTGGGCCTCTGGGCCGTGCGCCACCAGCCCACGAGCTACGCCGAGCTTGCGCGCCTCGATCTGCCCATGCTCGCGGCGACCTTCGCGCTCGCGCTGTTCTCGAGCCTCCTCGCAGGCCTCTTGCCGGCGTGGCGCGGTTGTCAGGTCACCCCGGCGATCCAGCTCAAGTCGCACTGAGGAATCCCATGCACTTCTTCCCCATCCTGTCCACGCTCCGCCGCCACCGCACCGCGGCCGCGCTGATCGTCATCGAGATCGCGCTGACCTGCGCGATCGTGTGCAACGCGATCTTTCTGATCGGCGACCGACTCGCGCGCATGGATCGCTCGAGCGGCATCGTCGAGGATGAGCTGGTCCGCGTCGAGACCACCGGCATCGGCACCCGCGCCGACCCGATCGCGGTCACCGCGCAGGACGTCGTGGCGCTGCGCTCGATCCCGGGCGTCAAGTCCGTGGCGTCGATGAACATGATCCCGTTCGGCGGCTCGTCGTGGAACACCGGCATCTCGCTCATCAGCAGCGAGGACCCCAACTCCCTCAACGCCGGCATGTACATGGGCACCGACATCATCCGGACCCTGGGCCTGCGCCTGGTCGCCGGCCGCGACTTCAACCCCGAGGAGTACGTCGAGTACCAGGCCGCGCGCGAGAAGAAGGTCCACGTCTCGTCGATCATCATCACGCGCGCGACCGCCGAGCGCCTGTTCCCGGGCAAGAGCGCGGTCGGCCAGAACATCTACGTCTGGAGCAAGGACCCGCAGACCGTGGTCGGCGTGGTCGACGAGATCGCGCGACCCAACGAAGGCAACGGCGCCGAGCTCAACGCGTTCTCGATGCTCCTCGCGGTCAAGCTGCCGTCCACCGTCGGCGGCGAGTACATGCTGCGCGTCGACCCCGCGCGCAAGGCCGAGGTCCTCGCCGCGGTCGACGCCGCCCTCAACAAGGTCGACCCCAACCGCATCATCCTCGAGCGCCAGACCTTCGCCGAGATCCGCAAGGGCTACTTCAAGCAGGACCGCGCGATGGCGTACCTGCTCGGCGGCGTGTGCCTCGCGCTCCTCGTCATCACCGCGCTCGGCGTCGTCGGTCTCGCCAGCTTCTGGGTCCAGCAGCGCACGCGCCAGATCGGCATCCGCCGCGCCCTCGGCGCCACCCGCGGCGACATCCTGCGCTACTTCCAGACCGAGAACTTCATCCTCGCCACCCTCGGCATCATCATCGGCATGGCGCTCGCCTACGCGATCAACCTGTGGCTGATGCACAAGTACCAGGTCGCGCGCCTTCCCGGGACGTTCCTCCCGATCGGCGCGGCGCTGCTCTGGCTCCTCGGTCAGATCGCCGTCCTCGGCCCCGCGCTGCGCGCCTCGCTGATTCCGCCTGCGATCGCGACCCGCACCGTGTAGCCTGATCCTCCGCGATGTCGACCATCCTCGTGATCGACGATAACCCGGCCGTCGCGACGGCGCTCGAGATCCTGTTCTCGCTGCGCGACCTGCGCACCCTGCGCGCCGATTCGCCGGCCAAGGGCCTCGCCGTCCTCGATCGCGAATCGGTCGACGTCGTCATCCAGGACATGAACTTCCGCGCCGACACGACGTCGGGAGAAGAAGGCGTCGCCCTCTTCCGCGCCATCCGCGCGCGCTTCCCCGATCTGCCCGTCATCCTCCTCACCGCCTGGACCCAGCTCGAGTCCGCCGTCGAGCTGGTCAAGGCCGGCGCCGCCGACTACCTGGCCAAACCCTGGGACGACACCAAGCTCCTCACCGCCGTGCAGAACCTCCTCGAGCTCTCCGAAACGCGCCGCGAGCTCGCGCGCCGCCGCAGCGACGAAGACCGCCGGCGTGCCGAGCTCGAACAGCGCTACGACCTGCGCGGCGCCGTGTTCGCCGACCCAGCCATGGAGCGCGTCATCGCCCTCGCCTGCCAGGTCGCGCGCGCCGACGTCCCCGTCCTCATCACCGGCCCCAACGGCGCGGGCAAAGAAAAGATCGCCGAGATCGTCCAGGCCAACTCCGCCGTGCGCAACGGCCCCTTCGTCACCCTCAACTGCGGCGCCCTTCCCTCCGAGCTCCTCGAGGCCGAGCTGTTCGGCGCCG
>DATIPJ010001141.1:0-6609 GCA_035472155.1 Kofleriaceae bacterium | reverse complement strand
TCGATCATCGCGCGCCCGGGGATCCCCGACATCTAGGACCAGATCAACGCGCGCGTGAAGTTCCGCGAGGAGTTCCGGCCGCTCGCTCCATCGATCCTGCACGACCATGGCCCGGCGTACTTCGACAACTACCAGGAGTCGCCGTACATGGAGCGCACCCTGCGGTTCCGCGACGACGTGAAGACCCGGGTGCCCGGCGTCGTGCACGTCGATGGCACGGGGCGGCTACAGACCGTCAAGCGCGAGTGGAATGAACCCTACTGGGCGCTGATCACGCGGTTCCACGAGCTGACGGGACTGCCGCTGGTGCTCAACACCAGCTTCAACGTGATGGGTAAGCCCATCGTACACAGCGTCGAGGACGCGCTCGCGGCGTTCTTCACCACCGGGCTGGATGCGTTGTTCATCGAGGACTGGGTCCTCGAGAAGTGACCACCGGACAACAGGCGAGAGGAGAGATCATGCATAGATTTTCAAGGAACCCCCGCTGGGCAGTCGCAGCGCTCGGCTTGAGCCTGGGGCTGATCGCGAGCTGCGCCGGCGACGAGCCCAAGCGCAGCTTCATCTACACGGTCCGCAACGGTGCCGCCAATGCGGTGCACGGGTTCGAGGTCGCCGCCGACGGCAGCCTGAGCGAGCTGCCCGGATCGCCGTATCTCGATGGCGGCGGCGGGCTCACCCACGCGGCGATCATCAGCGATCATTCGATCGTCACCGACGACGACGGCCGGCACCTGTTCGTCGTCAACCCGACCACCAGTGACATCTCGGTGTTCGACATCGGGCTCGACGGCAGGCTGCACGACGTGGTCGGCAGCCCGTTCCCGAGCGGCAGCAAGGGCAACCCGGTCAGCCTCGCCATCTCGGACGACATCCTCTACGCATCGTTCAACTCCAGCAGCTTCACGGCGTGCGTGGGCTGCGGCTACCGCGGCTTCCGGATCGCTCAGTCCGGTGCGCTCACGCCGATCGACGGAGCGGCGATCGATCTGCCGGAGGCGCCGGTATCGTTCCCGGTGAGCCTGAGCTTCAATCCGGCCGGCGATCTGCTCGTCGCGCTGCGGTTCTCGCTCACGCTCGATGCGCCCAACGCCAACGTGGTCGAGACCTTCGCGCTCGATCGCAAGACCGGCCTGCTGCAAGCGGCGCCCGGATCACCGGTCGAGACCGGCCAGGCCAACACCCAGCCCCTGGCGGCGGCATTCAACCCGGCGAACCCGCAGCAGCTGTTCGTCGGCAGCGCGGTCAATATCCCTCGGGTCGGCGGCGCGGTCGCGATGTACTCGATCACCAGCGCCGGCGCGGTCGCCCTGATGCCGGGATCGCCGGTGCCGAGCGGCGAGCAGAAGGGCACCGCGTGGGTCGCGGCGACCAACACGGGCCGGCAGCTGTACGCATCGAACACGTTCAGCGACTCGATCAGCCGGTTCACTGTGACGCCGGCGGGTGAGATCACGCTCGACGAGGTCGTCCCCGATCTCCCCGACGAGACCGGCGAGGCCCCGCGCGCGATCGTCATCACGCACGACGACCGATACCTCTACGTGATCAACGGCCACGGCGGCGTTGATGGCAACGGCGGCAGCCTGGTCGGGTTCGCGCTCGGCACCGACGGAGCCCTGACCCGGCTGGCGTTCGATCCGCCGCGCTTCGTGGGCGAACAGCCGTTCGGGCTGGTCAACGTGAGGCGCTGACGGAGGATGCCATGAAGATCATCCTCGTTCCGATCGGGACGCGCGGTGTGACCGACCCCGTGCTCGCCCTCGCACTGCGACTCATCGAGCGCAAGCATTCCGTCAAGGTGCTCGGCCCAATCAATGAGGCCGCGCGGTTCGAGCGCCACGGCCTGCAGTTCGTGCCCACGTCGAGCGACATCGAAGCCTTCCTCGCGAAGGAGGGGACCCGGGCGATCGGCAGCCCGGCGCGAAGCATCCAGGTCGCCGCGCGGTTCTTCCGCCAGGAAGCGCGCCGCCAGTTCGACATGCTGATCGAACACGCGCGCGGAGCGGATGCCATCGTCGGCGCGGGGACTCCACTTGCGGGCGCCAGCGTCGCCGAGTGGCTCGCGATCCCGTACCGCCACGTCTTCCACTCGCCGACGATGTTTCCATCGCGAGATCACGCGCCACCACTCACGGTGTTCTGGCAGCGTCAGCCGCGGCTCGCAAAGCGGCTCGGCTGGGCGGTGTCCGAGATGATCAACCGCGCGACGATCGGACGCGCGATCGATGAGGGTCGCCGCTCGCTCGGGCTGCGCCCGATCAGCAGCTACTATCGCTACGCGACCAGCAATGTGGTGCTGGCGATCGACGAGCAGCTCGGTCCCCTGCCGCACGACGTCGAGGTTCCGCACCTGCGGACCGGCTACTGGCACGCGCCCGACAGCAGCTCGCTGTCGCCCGAGCTCGAGGCGTTCCTCGCCGCGGGCCCGGCGCCGGTCTTCCTCGGGTTCGGCAGCATGACCGATCCGCGTCCCGCGGCCACCCGGGTGCTGCTCGACAACCTGTTCGCGGCGCGCGCACACCGCTTCGTGGTGTCCTCGGGCTGGGCGAGGCTGGCGCTCGGGCTGCAGCGCGACGACGTGCTCACCATCGGTCCCACCAACTACGCCGAGCTGTTCCCGCGCGTCGCCGCGGTCGTGCATCACGGAGGACCGGGGACGCTGAGCTGCGCGGCGCGCGCCGGCACCCCGCAGGTGATCATCCCGCACGCCCTGGACCAGTTCTACTGGGGCGAGCGGGTCCGGGCGCTCGGGCTGGGACCGGCGCCGATCCCGCGCAAGAAGGTGAGCCACGGCAGCATCCTGTCCGCGCTCGCGCAGGCGACCGCGCCGCAGCATCGAGCGAGCGCGCGCCAGCTCGGCGAGCGCCTCCGTCGGCGGGACGGGCTGGTCGAGGCGCTCGACGCTCCGGACTTCTGGTCGCCGCGGCCGCTCGGAGCGGTCGCGTGAAGTCCGGCGCAGGTGAGTGGCTGCGCGGCGCGCCGAACCCGCATGCGCGGATGCGGCTGGTGTGCTTGCCGTACGCAGGCGCGAGCTCGGCGACCTACCACGGCTGGGGGCGCGCGCTCGGCTCCGACGTCGAGGTGCGCGCCGTCGATCTCCCCGGGCGTTCGCAGCGCATCCGCGAGCCGCTCGTGCTGCGGATCGCGCCGCTGGTCGAATCGCTGTGCGACGCGCTCGGCGAGCTCGACGACAAGCCGCTGGCGCTGTTCGGCTACAGCATGGGCGCGCTGCTCGGCTTCGAGCTCGCGCGCGCGCTGCGGCGCCGGCGCCGCGGGGAGCCGAGCCTGATCATGGTCGCCGCCGGGATCGCGCCGCACCTGGGCTGGATGCACGGTGCGCGGCTGCACACGATCGCCGACGACGAACACTTCCTGGCGGAGCTGACCCGGCGCTACGGGCCGGTCGCTCCCGAGCTGCTCGCGCATCCGGACATGCGGCAGCTCGTGCTCCGGCTGATGCGCGCCGACCTCGCGGCGCTCGAGAGCTACGTGCACAGCATGGAGCCGGCGCTGCGCTGTCCGCTGATCGCCTTCGGCGGCTGCGACGATCGCGCCACGCCGCGCGAGGGGCTCGAGGGCTGGCGCCTCCATACCGAGGGCCGATTCGAGCTCTTCCTGTTCCCTGGAGACCATTTCTTCCTGCGCAGCGCCACGGGCGCGCTCCTCGCGGAGGTCCGCCGCCAGCTCGCGAGCGTGACCGCGCCGGGGTGGTTCACGCGCGGCGCGCCACAGGAGGTCCGATGAACCCGCAAGACGAGCGGCGTCGCTTCGATGAGGACGGCTACGTGCTCCGGCGCCGGCTGTTCGACGATGATGAGATGGCGCTGGTTCGCGCAGCGGCCGAGCGCGACGTCGCCGTCGGCCGCCCGGTGACCGAGCTGTCTGACGGCAACGGACGCGTGACCCGGTTCCGCCTGTGGTACGACCTGACCGACGACCTCTACAGCGACGTCGTGCGCTGCGACCGCGTGGTCGATACCGTCGAGCGATTGCTCGGCGAGCCGGTCTATCACTACCACAGCAAGGTCATGCTCAAGCAGCCTCGCGTGGGCGGCTCGTGGCTGTGGCACCAGGACTACGGCTACTGGTACCACTATGGCTTCCTGTTCCCGCGCCTGATCAGCTGCATGATCGCGCTCGATCACGCGACGCTGGGCAACGGGTGCCTCAAGGTCGTGCGCGGATCGCATCGGATGGGCCGCCTCGAGCACGCGCTGGTCGGCGAGCAGATCGCAGCGGACCCCGAGCGCGTCGCCCAGATCCTGGACCGCATGGACGTCGAGCCGGTGGAGCTCGAGCCCGGTGACGCCCTGTTCTTCGGCTGCAACGTGCTGCACGGCTCGAGCGAGAACGCCTCGGACCAGCCGCGCTGGAGCTTCATCACCTGCTTCAACGCGAAGTCCAACCAGCCCTTCGCGGGCTACGAGCGAGGCCGGCCGATGTACCAGAACAAGCAGCCGCGCTCGACGGAGTTGATCAAGGTGCCGGACGCGGCGCTCCGCGAGCGGATCGCGCACGCGCGCACCGCGAACGAGGCGGGTCGGTGATGGGCGAGCGCGCCATGCCGGCGAGCGAGCTCGCGCCGCGCGGGCTGTGGTCGCTCGCGCGCGATCTGCGCAACCCGGAGTTCGTCGCGTTCCAGGACCGGTTCCCGATCTACGGCCGCACGTTCCGGCGGGTCGCCGCCCACAGCGCAGCGCTCGCCGTGTCCGCCTACTCGGTGTACCTGCGCCATCGCGGCGCGCTCGGCCCGATCGCGGCCGAGGTGCTCGGCCCCGTCGAGCGCCACGGCCCGGCCGATTTCGTGGAGCGCTACGTGGCGCGGGTGGGCCACCTGCAGCGCATGCAGCGCGCGTTCGAGGCCGACCCATGCTCCGCGACCCTGTCCGGGGATCGCGCGCCCGTCGATCGAGCCACATACGATGTCACACTCGCGATGTCGTCGATCTTCACGGCGCATCGCTTCGAGATCCGCAAGCAGCTATGCGACTTCGTGGGCTGGCTGCGCCGGCCCGCCGGGCGGATCGGCTCGATCGGAATGGGCACCGGCGACGAGCTGCGGATCGCGGCGCGGGCGCTGCCCGGCTGGGACATCGAGGGCTACGACAGCGATCCGCGCACGCACGCATCCGTCGAGCGGCTGCTCGCCGACGCGGGATCGGGCGGCCGGGTCCGGCTCGGATCGCACCTCCCGCTCGATCGCCCCGATGCGTCGCTGCGGGGCGCGTACGACGCGCTGATCCTGTGCGAGTTGCTCGAGCACCTCGAGGCGCCGCTCGACGCCCTGCGCTGCGTGCGCGCCTACCTGCGCCCGGGCGGCGCCGCGTTCGTCACGATGGCCGTGAACCTGGCGCAGGAGGATCACGTGTATCTGTATCGCGACCTGGCGGCGTGTCGCGACCAGCTCCGCGGCGCGGGCCTGGCGCGCCTCTTCGAGTGGGTCAGCCCGGCCGAGGTCCTCCCGGCCGATACCCAGCCGGATCGCGAGCGAGAGTTTCGCTCGGGCAACTACGTCGCGGTCGTCGTTCGCGACTCCGCGGAAGGAATCGACTCATGATCGCGTGGCTATTTCCGGGGCAGGGTTCGCAGCACGTGGGGATGGGCGCACCGCTGTTCGCCGCGCGGCCCGACCTGGTCGCACGGGCGAGCGCGATCGCCGGCTTCGCGATCGACGAGGCCTGCCTGCGCGATCCCGGCGGCCGCCTGAACCAGACCGAGGTCACGCAGCCCTGCCTGTTCGTCGTCAACCTGCTGGGCTACCGGGCCCGGATCGATGCCGGCCAGGCGGCGCCGAGCTACCTCGCCGGTCACAGCCTGGGTGAGCTCAACGCGCTGTGCGCGGCCGGCGCGATCGACTGGGAGAGCGCGCTGCACCTGGTGCGCCGGCGCGGCGAGCTCATGGCGCGCAGCGGTGGCGGTCGCATGGCGGCGGTCGTCGGGCTTGCGCGGGCCAGGGTCGAGGCGCTGTGCGCCGGTCCCGAGCTCGACGGGCTCGATGTCGCCAACTTCAATTCGCCGTCGCAGGTCGCGGTCTCCGGCCCGGCGGATCTGATCGATCGCGCCGAGGCGGTGTTCCTGGCCGCCGGGGCACGCGCGTACGTACCGCTGCCGGTGTCGGCTCCGTTCCACTCGCGCTACATGCAGCCGGCCGCGGACGCTTTCGCGGCGGAGCTCGAGCGCGTGAGCTTCCGGCGCCCGGAGCTCCCCGTGATCGCCAACGTGACCGGAGCGCCGTATTCCGACGATGCGGCCGACATCCGCGCGACGCTCGCGCGGCAGATGCGCAGCCCGGTGCGCTGGATCGACTCGGTCGAGTGGCTGCTCGCCGCCGGCGTCGACACGTTCGAGGAGATCGGTCCCGGAACCGTGCTGACCCGGCTGGTGGCGCAGATCCGGAAGGAGTGGCGCGCCGCGCCCGCAGCCCCGGCGCCGGTGGCGATCGCGGTGACCCCCGCGCCCGTGGCCGTGCCGATCAACAGCAAGTCCGCACCGGCGCGGACGGCGGCGCCGCTCGGCATCCCCGGCGACGATCGCGACGCGGATGGGTTCTGCGCGGAGCTCGGCCTGCGCCACGCCGCGATGCATGGCGCGATCGGCTACGGCATC
>DATIPJ010001140.1:0-13464 GCA_035472155.1 Kofleriaceae bacterium | reverse complement strand
CAGGGCCAGGGCCAGCTCGAGAAGATCCTCGACAAGCTGCAGAACACAGTGTCGGGCGGCTTCCAGAGCGAATCGCAGAAGATGGTCGCCGCGTTCGAGAAGTTCGCGACGGTGATCCCGGTGCTCGAGCAGCAGCTGCGCGCGATGACCGGCAGCGTGGCCGAGGAGAGCCGTCAGCGCGCACAGGAGTCGGCGCAGATGGGCCAGATGCTCATGCAGCGCGTGGCGCAACTGACCGATGCCATGACCGCGCAGCAAGCGGCGAACGCCGAGGCGATCGAACGCATGCAGACCGCATCCGAGCAGGGCGCGGCGCGGATGGCGCAGCGGCTCGAGGCCAGCGGGGCGGGCCTGGTGAGCAACGTCCTGGGAGCTTCGCGCACCGAGATCGAGGCCATCGTCGAACAGCTCCGCGCGGCGGCCGAGGCCAGCACGCGGCGCCACGGCGACGCCGACGCGCAGGCGCAGCACACCGCGGCCGCAATCGCACATGCCTCGGATGGGCTGATCCGCGGCGCCAATGCGGTCATCGAGGTGTCCAATCAGGCCGCACAGCTCGTGACGCAATCCCGCGCCGGCAGCGAGGCCATCCAGTACGCCGCGCAGCAGTTCCAGCACGCCGGGCAGACGCTGCTCGGCTCCGTGCAGGAGGTGCAGCAGGTGATCGTCACCGCGCGGACGCACACCCACGAGCAGCAGCAGCTCCTGATCCACCAGCAGCAGTACACCAAGGACGTCGAGAAGCTGTGGCCCGCACTGTTCGATACATATCTCGCACAGTTCAAGGCTGGTGCCGAGGAGCTCGGCCGCACGTGGGAGACGTTTCACCAGAAGATCGCGCAGTTCTCGCGGACGATCGGCGGCGATTTCGCCGAGAACACCGAGCTGCTCAGTGAATCGGTCCAGAAGCTGGTCGAGCAATTTTCCCAGGCCCGACGGACGGCATGAGGACGGGGCGTCACGAACCGGACTTCGCGCACTCGCTCACGGACCTGATGTCGGGCGTCGCGGTGATGTTTCTCGTGATCGCGGCGATCTTCATGGTCCAGGCCTCGCGCGCGACCCGGGAGGCCAAACGGCTCGCGGATGACAACCTGCGCAGCGCCGAACAGAACGAGCGCAATGCCCAGGAGTTCAAGAAGATCGACCAGCGCGATCGGCAAGGCATCGAGGAGATCAAGTCGTTGTACGACCGCCTATTCCCCGACAAGGACGTCGAGCTCTTCTATGACGCGAAGAAGGACCCCTGGCTGCTCACGATCGTGTTCAGTCGCGACAACCTCAACTTTGCGTCGGGCAAGTGCGAGATCGAGCCGTCATCGCACGGCGCCATGCAGGCCACGCTCCGGCGCATCTTTCCTGAGATCTGCCGTACGATCGGCTCTACCAGCAGCGGCCTGCAAAAGAGCATCACCCTCGAAGGTCACACCGACAACGAGCCACCGCTCGGCGTCCGCTGCGCGGGCGTCGCCTCCGCAAACGCTTGCTATCGCAAGCAGGACGAGGCCTGCACGGCGCAGGGATTCGAGAGCAACGTCCAGCTCAGCGCTGCCCGCGCCCAGTACGTGTTCTTCGAGGCGCGCAAGGCGCTGCAGGACGGGCCGGCGATCGCCTCGTGCCTCGATCGGAACTTCATCGTCGCCGGGCGCGGGCCCATGGATCCACTCGACGGCGGCCTGTGGGACAAGCGCCGCACGCCGGCCGAGAACGACCGGAACCGCCGCGTCGTGATCAAGGTCCGCGTGATGGCCCCATCGGTTGCGCCAGGCGGCCCGTGAGCGAGCCGTGGATCTACGTCCTGCGCGACCGGGCCGCCCAGGCGACGGCGAGGAACGTCTCGCAGTTCGCCAAGCTCGCCGACGCCCAGAACGAAATCGCCTCCGACCTCGAGCGCCGCCTCGCCACGCTCGGCCGCATGGCCGATGTGCGCCAGCAGGCGGACGACGCGCGCCACCAGCGCGTCCTTGCGGCCCTGCGGTCTGGCGCGCTGCAGGGGCTCACGCGGAGGGAGCAGCGCCACGCTGCGACGCTGTTCACCGAGGTAGCCGCCTCGCAGCTCCAAGCGTTGCTCGCGGCGTATCCGCGCAACTGGCAGACCTTCGTGGCGGAATGTTTCCGGCGATGGGACGACTTCGACGGTGTGGCCGAGCGCGCGGCGTACACGCGGCTTCTGTGTCTCGCGCCGACTGCGGTGAAGCCATTGCAACAGATCGCGAGCGCCCTGCGTGTTCAGGACCTCGTGTCCTCGGAGGGGCCTGCGCTGCTGGTCCGCCGGATGCGCGCCGACCGTCCGACCGAGCTGCGGGAGGCGCTCAGCCAGCTCGGATTCGAACCGTCGTGGTCGTTCACCGCCCGGGCGATCGCTTGCTGGCTAACCGACCGCGCGAAGCAGGCGCGCATGTTCACGCGTGCCTGGGCCGCTGTCGTCAACGATATCGTCCTCGAGGCGATGCTGCTTCCACCGAAGAGCAACGACGCCACGGCATCGTGGTTCTCGGACGAGCGCCGGCCCGTGATCCGGAGGAGCGTGACCACGCAGGCGATCGCCGTGGCCGCGCTACTGGGCGCGGCCGCCACGGGCGGCGCCGACGAGGCCGCGTGGGCAGTGTTCTCGGAGAAGCTCCTGTGCTCGACGTTTGGCGATCCACGCGTGCCGCCGGAGTCCGAGGGCTGGCTCCAGGTGCGCCGGCGCGACGAGCCGTCATACCAGCGGTTCTTCGAGCAGCTGATCTCCGAAGACATCACCGTGTTCTTCGACCACGCGATGGTCGACCCGCGGCGCAAGGCCTTCTGGCTCAGCTACATCGGCTCGCTTCGCCGCACCGTGTGCGTGCTCGACCGCGACACCCACGCGCGGTTGACCCGGCGGTTCGCGGGTGCAGAAGCGCGTCACGCCGCCGTGGTGGCCCGCGCCAAGCGGTTCAGGAAACAGAGCTGTGCTCAGGCGTTCTGCCTCTACTTCGACCGGCACGTCGTGGTCGAGTTCTCGGAGACCGGCAATGCGGCCCAGATCTACGAGCGGAGCTACTTCGTGAACCAGTTCGAGCGCGTCGTCGATGCGAATCGCTGCGCGGAGAGCAGCGCCCTCAAGACGCCTCCTGCACGCGCAAACGTGCCCGGCGTGGGAGAGCGAATTCTCCACCAGCGCGACTGGGAATCCGGCGCGGAGTCCAAGCTGCGTGATCTGGCGATCCTGCGCGGTCCAGCACGACAGCGCCATGGTAGGTCTTGAGGGCAAGTTCGAGTCGACCTGCTGGCCCAGGCTCGCGCGATGCACTGACCTGGCGCCTGGCGAACCAGATGACCGTGGTCCATCGCATCGGTGTGTTCTGGTATCGGGCGCAACAGAGAAGCGAGGGGCTGGTCGCCGACGAGCGATGCAGGTTGCGGCGCCGATGTCCGGCGGCGATAGTCGCGGCCGCGCAAGGGAGGTCCTTTATGAAGCGATGCGCTCCGTTCAGCCTGGTCTCGCTCCTCGTCGTGTCGTGCGCCGGGAGCAGTAGTGCGGTCCGCCCTGCGGCGTCCGATTCCACGCTCGAGCGCGCCGTGGCCGCGCTCGGTGGCGCCGACAAGCTCGCGGCCGCGAAGGCGATCGCGATCAAGGGCTCGGTCAAGCACTGGGAGCCCGAGCAGTCGGTGAAGCCCGGCGGCGAGATGCGGCTCGCGGGCGAATCGACGTTTGTCCAGCACCGCTCGTTCGCGGACGGCGTCACGCGCACCGAATGGCTGCGCAAGATGGCCTATCCGGCGCCGCGCGAGTACAAGTTCACCGAGCTTGTGACTCCCGTTGCCGGTGTCGTGGAGGGCGTCGATTCGACCGCCGTACCGAAGTCGGCGTCAGCGACCGATCCGCCGCGCCATGCGATGTCCGGGGTTCGCCTCGCCGCTGCGCTCCGCGAGCTCGAGCGCACGTCGCCGCGGATCGTGTTCGACATGAAGGCCGATCCGAGCAAGGTCAGCGCGGGTAGCGAGATCGCAAGCAACGGGCGCGTCGCGCCGACGCTGCGCTATGAGATCGGTGCGGCAACGCTGATGGTGGCATTCGACGCGGCGACCGGCCTGCCCAGCCGGATCCGCAGCATGGACGCCGACACGATCTACGGCGACAGCACCTACGATCTGGTGCTGTCGGACTGGCGCGATGTCGGCGGGATCAAGGTCGCGCACACGCAGAGCTACGAGCTCAACGGCCGCGAGGTGATTCATATCCAGCTCGACGAGGTGCAGCTCAACCCCACGATCGCCCCCGCCGCGCTCGAGATTCCGGCGGACGTCGCCGCAGGTGCACCCGCACCGGCGACCGGTGACGTGCCCTATCAGTGGGTGCTCCGCCGCCAGTTCATCGGGACCTATCTCGACAGCGACGCGATCAGCTTCGACCCCAAGGCCACCGAGAGCCTTCACCTGGTCGACATCGCCCCTGGCGTGTCGCAGGTGAGCGGCGGCAGCCACAACTCGCTCGTCGTCGAGATGGCCGACCATGTGGTGGTGTTCGACTCGCCGATCGGCGAGGTGCAATCGCGCTTCACGCTCGGCGCGATCCACAGCCGCTACCCGGCCAAACCGATCAAGTACCTGGTCCTGTCTCATCACCACATGGACCACATCGGCGGCGCGCGCAGCTTCGTCGCCGAGGGCGCCATCGTGATCGTGCCCGGCGGCTCGGGCGCACATATCTCGAAGATGTTCGCGGCGCCGCACAAGCTCGACGGCGACGCGCTCGAGCGCAGCCCGCACAAGGCGGAGGTCGTCGAGGTCGACGACAAGCGGGTCCTGACCGACGGCAAGCGGACGATCGAGATCCTCCGGTTCGACAACCCGCACGTCGACGGCATGCTGATGAGCTACGTAGTCGACGCGCGCCTCGGCTTTGTCGTCGACGTGTTCAGCCCGGGCCGCGACAAGCTCGGCGACAAGATCACGCCGCCCCAGGCCGCAGTGGTCGCCGCGGCCAAGCGCCTGTCGTCGGTGCCCGAGCGCCTCGCCGGCGGTCACGGTACCTTCGCCGACTATGCACCCCTCGCCGCACTCGCGGCGGCGTCCGCGCGCTGATCGCCCGCGGCGCGGGGCGATGCTGCAACGCGACTCTCGCGTGGCGTCGCGGAGCGATGCGGTGACCGCCCGCGGTGTGCCGGAATCGTTGCCCGCCACCTGTGTGTCGCCGCAGTGCCGCGTGCTGGTAGATTGCCGCGCATGTCACTGACGCTTTATGTCGGCAACAAGCGGAGGTCGTCGTGGTCGCTGCGTCCGTACGTGGCGCTCGCGCAGAGCGGGCTCGCGTTCGAGACGGTGATGATCTCGCTCGATCTACCGACCACGAAGACGGATATCAAGAAGGTGAACCCGGCCGGGCGGCTGCCGGTCCTGCACCATGACGGGCTCGCCGTGTGGGACTCGCTGGCGATCTGCGAGTACGTGAACGAGCTGGCGCCCGCGGCGCAGCTATGGCCCGCGGACCGCGTGCAGCGGGCCAAGGCGCGGGCGATCAGCGCCGAGATGCACTCGGGGTTCGCAGCGCTGCGCCAGAACATGTCGATGGACCTGGTGGTCGACCACCGGGGCGAGGGCCACACGCGCGAGGCGCTCGCCGACGCGGCGCGCGTGATGGACATCTGGCGCGAGGCGCTCGCGGCGAGCGGTGGACCGTTCCTCTTCGGTAAGTTCACGATCGCCGACGCGATGTTCGCCCCGGTGACGACGCGGTTCACGACGTACGGAGTCGAGCTCGACGCAACGTGCCGCGGCTACGTCGACGCGATCGCGGCGCTGCCGGCGATGCAGGCGTGGCGGCGCGACGCGCAGGCCGAGGGCGATCGCTGACGCGGCGGCCGCCGGGGGGAGGCGGCGCGACGAGCAGGTCGCGCGACGAGCAGGTTGCGCGACAAGCAGGTCGCGCAGCCGGGTAGGCGCGGCGATGCTCGGCCCGAGCACGATGGGCGCTTGCGTCAGTCTTCGTCGTCGGCATCGCCGAACAGGACGTCGACGCGGAGCTCGACGGCGTCGAAAGGCTCGGCGCGTACGACCTCACCCGAGGCTGCCGTCGGCGCGATCAGGTAACCCTTGGGCTCCCAGCGATGCACGATCAGCAGCTTCGCTTCCGGGTTGCCGATCCAGTAGTGAGGCACACCCGCTGCGTGGAGGACACGCATCTTGTCGACGAGGTCTCGCTTCTCGTTCGACGGCGACAGTAGCTCGCAGACCCAGTCCGGGCGCGTGCGCACGGGCCGGTCCTGTGGGCAGGTAGGAACGAGGTCCCTGCGCCATCCGACCAGGTCATGGCGATAGAGCTCGTGAGTCTCGTACTCGACGTCGACCTCGGTCCCAATCCACCAGCCGCCAGGCCAGCGCCCCCCGGGTCTGCGGTCGTACCGCTGGCCCAGCAGACCTCCGAAGGCGCGCTGCGAGCGACCATGCTTCATCGTTGGGCTAGCCTTTTCGACGATAGAGCCATGGATGATCTCGGCGCTCACGTCATCGCCGAGCGCCTCGAGTTCGGCAAACGTCGCCTTGGGTCGCGGCGAGGCAGGCATCACTGCATGATATCTCATATCGGAACCTCGGGTATTCACTTCGACCTGGGGAGCGGCCGTGCGCGGGTGGTCCGATCGACGAAGACCACGGCGTCGTGGAGCTCGGGCAGGATCTGCGTTGCGGTCATGTCGCGCTCGGTGGTGAACACCGCGCCCGTGTCCCTTATATGATGGGGCGCGGTGAACCAATCGTGCACGGTGCCGCGCATCGGCAGCGTACGCAGATCGAGCACCAGCAGCGGTTTGCCGGTGCGTGCGAAGGCGACGCTCGTGTGGAACTCCGGCGGATCGCCCACTACACGCCGCGAGCGCGAGGCCCGCAATCCACGACCGCATGCGGCGATGCTAACGCCGCACGCGAGCGTCAGAAGTATCGGCGGTGGATGAATCGCGGCGAAGCCCGCGCGGCAGCAGCATCGCACCTCGTCTGCGGTGTCACGCTTCGTCGTCGACGGCGTCGTCGGGCGGCGTGAACGGCGTGCCCGAGAGCTGGGCCATGGCGGTGGCGAGGTTGGCGACCTCGACCGAGGGGGGCGCGTTGCGCTGGAGCATGAAGGCGCAGGTGGCGCAGGAGGTCACGACCATGCCGCCGCCGGTGGCGTGGACTTCGGCCAGCCGGCGCTTGGACATCTGATCGGCGATGAGCGGGTTGGTCTTGGGGAGGAGGCCGCCACCGCCGCAGCATTCGGTGTCGGTCTTGTTCCAGCCCAGCTCGCGTAGCTCGGCCAGCTGGGAGAGGGCGCGGCGCGGCTGCTCGATGACGCCGTTGTAGCGCGCGTGGTAGCAGGGGTCGTGGTAGTAGACCGAGCGGCGGGTGAGGGGGCAGGCGAGGTTGGCGGCGGCGGGGGCGAGGAGGTCGGCGAGGGAGATGACCTCGGTGCGCAGGTTGACGCCCTCGGCCGGGTACTGGGCGCGCAGGGCGAACAGGCACGCGGAGCAGTTGATGGCGACCTTGCGGAAGCCGCGGAGCGAGGAGGCGACGCGGCCCGCGTGCCAGCGGAACAGGTCGCGGTGGCCCGCGGCGAGAAGGGGGTAGCCGGCGCAGGCTTGCGGGGCCTCGACGATGCGGACGTTTTCGAGGCCGACGCGGTCGAAGAGGGCGAGGGCGGCGGCGATGTCGGCGGCGGATTTGTCGATCGCGTCGCAGCCCGGCCAGTAGCCGATCTCGCCCGAGGTGGCGAGGCGGTGCTCGAACATCATGGCGAGCTGGGTGCTGAGGCGGTGCTCGCGGGCGCGGAAGCGCTCGCTGTAGCCGGCGAGGGCGGGGTGAGGGACGCCGCGCGCGACGGCGGCGGCGCGGCCGGCGAAGAGGACGAGGCCCGGCTCGTTGTCGTGATCGCAGTAGAGGGTGCAGTGGCGACAGCCCGTGCAGGCCCAGAGCGGGTCGGTGCTCTCGGCGGTCCAGCTGCCGCGGCCGAGGCGGAGCTGGTTGAGGCGGTCCATCTTGACCTGCGGGATGTAGGTCTCGCGGCCGCTCGCCGTCGAGACCGGGCAGGCGTGGCGGCACATCTTGGGGCAGAAGGTGCAGTTGTCGAGCTGCCGCGCGACGGACCCCGGCGAGAATGGTTCCCTCGGCTCGGACATCGCGCTGACTATACTAGTTGAGGCCGACGACGCGCTCGCGGAGCTGCGCGAGGTCGCGCGAGATACGCGGGTTGTTGGGCTCGAGAACGGCCAGGCGCTCGAGCACATCGAGCGAGCGCGGCAGGTCGCCGTTGCGGCCGTAGATGCCGGCGAGGTTGATCAGCATGCGGCCCAGGATCTGGCGCTTGGTGGCGGCGGCGATGACGCTGGGCTCGAGGACCGCGTCGGGCGTGGTCGTCTTGCGGAGCAGCGCCTCGAGGTCGGCGGGGCTGAGGGCGCGGCCGCCGCTGAATGGGTCGATGAACAGCCACGCGTCTTCGATCGCGACGCGCACCAGAAAGTGGCCCGGGAAGTTGACGCCCTGCGAGAGCACGCCCACGCGGCGCGAGACCTCGAGGTAGAGGACGGAGAGCGAGATCGGGATGCCGGTGCGGCGGTCGATGACGTCGCACAGGAAGCTGTTGCGCGGGTCGTAGTAGTCGCCCGTGTTGCCGTAGAAGCCGAGGCGGTCGAACAGGCAATCGCTGATCGCGCGCGCGCGCCCGATGCCGCCGCTGGCGCGCGTCACCTCGGGCTGGGCGTAGCTGGCCATGCGGTCGAGCTGGTCGCGGTAGGCCGCGAGGTCGCGCTCGGGGTAGTCCCAGGCCCCGATGAGCATGGCGGCGTGGTCGAGCGGGAAGTCGTCGCGGGCGACGACCTCGGCGAACCGGCCGAGCTCGGGACTGCCATCCATTGGCGTGAAGTTACCATCCGCGCGGCGAGCCGTGAATGATCTATGCCTCAGCCAATCTCCGAGGGATTTGTATGCGATGCTCGTGGGAGATGGCCGAGGAGCCACGTCCAGGTTTGATCGTCGGCGGCCGCTACGAGCTCCTCGAGGTCGCAGGCCGCGGTGGCATGGCCGACGTCTGGCGCGGCAGGGTGCGCGGCGACTCGGGCTTCGTGCGCGAGGTCGCGATCAAGCAGATGCATCAGAACCTCGCCGTGCAGCCGCAATATGTGGCGATGTTCGTCGAGGAGGCGCGGGTCGGCTCCGAGCTGAAGTCGCCCAACATCTCGGAGGTTCACGACTTCGTTCACGACCGCGGCAACTACTACATGGTCCTCGAGTGGATCGACGGGGTGGACCTCGGGAGCTGGATCAAGTGGCACGTGTCGCAGCGCGAGCCGACGCGCTGGGAGCTGGTGGCCGCCGTCGGCGTCGGCATTCTGCGCGGGCTCGCTGCGGCGCACGAGCGCATCGGGCCCGATGGGACGGTGCTGCCGGTCGTGCATCGCGATGTGTCGCCGCATAACGTGCTGCTCACGACGAAGGGCATGGTGAAGCTGATCGACTTCGGGCTCGCGCTCGCGATCGATCGCTCGCAGGAGACGACGGATCCGGGGATCGTGAAGGGCAAGATGTCGTATCTGGCGCCCGAGATCGTGAGCGGCGGGCGGCCGAGCCCGGCCTCGGATCAGTTCGCATGCGGCTCGGTGTTGTGGGAGGCGCTGGTCGGGCGCAAGCTGTTCGACGGCGAGACCGACTACGAGACGTACTGCCGGCTGCGCGACTGCATGGTGCAGCCGCTGCGGCCGCTGCGCCCGGATATCCCGCCGGCGTTCGCACAGCTGATCCACCGCGCGCTGTCGGCCGACGTCGACAACCGGCTGCCGTCGACGCGCGAGATGGCGCGGCAGATCGGCACGGCGCTCAAGAAGGTGCAGCTGCGCAAGGACCTTCATACGGTGCTGGCCAAGAGCGTGGTCGAGGCGCGCGCGGCGATGGGCCTGGGCGCACGCACCGGCGAGATCTCGGAGGCGACGCCGCTGGCGGAGATCGTGCCCGAGGAGATGCCGAGGCTCGAGGCGCTGCCCAAGATCGCCGAGGGCGCATCGCAGGCGTTCGAGCGGCTGCGCGGGCTGCGCCATTACTTGCCGTTCTTCGGGAAGAAGCGCGGCTAGGCGCCGGCTCGGCGATCACTCCTCGGGGACCGCGGCGTCGCTGCCCTTGCTGTCGTCGTCGTCGCGTGGCGCGGGGCGGATGTAGATGTCGTCGACCCGCCACTCGTCGTCCTCCTTGCGCAGCACGATGCGGTAGCGGATGCCGTTCTCGTCCCAGCGCAGCTCGGCGCGGTCGCTGCCGAACTCGTCGATCCGGTCGTTGATCCGCTTGCCGATGCCGGCGACGAAGCCCTCGACCTGCTTGGTGAGGCCGTCGCGGCGGCGCTGGGTGAGGACGTGGAGCACGCCGCCGATGTCGCGGCCGGCGATGGCCTCGGCGAACAGGCGGATCGCGTCGCGCGGCTGCTTGGCGCGCGAGCGGCTGACGAGCTCGCTCTCGAGGCGCCAGGTCTTGCCTTCGCGCTCGAGCTGCACCAGCTTGCCGTCGGAGAAGCTGATGAGGGCGCGCTCGCCGACGTCGGGGTTGCCCTTGAGGCTCTCCTCGAGGACCTTGGCCTGCCACGCGCACTCCTTGTCGCCCTGCTTCCAGGACAGCGCGAACTCGTCGTAGCTGATCCGCTTGCGCGCGTCGGACGACAGCAGGCCATAGGCGTCGTGGGGGTCGCTCGAGCGGAGCGCCCGGACGTACGCTCGCACGCCGTCTGCGGCAGGCGACGATGGACCCGCGGGACCTCCGCAGGCCCAGGTGACCAGGAGGCAGGCGAGCCAGCGCGAATGCATCGCCTTTACGCTAGCGGATCCATGGAGCGCGCGCCCGTCCGCCGAAAAAGCAAAGCCACCGAAGCACCATGCTTCGGTGGCCCCTCGCGCTGCGTGGCCGTCCGTCAAGATCCGGCAGCGAGAGTATGGCTCGCGTTATTGCGAGCAAGATGCCAGCGCGCCGGGAGCGCGCGAGGCGTGCTCGGCGGCTGCAAGTGGGCGCAGCGTGGTTGCCGCAGCCCTCGCGACCGGGTGTCTGTGAACGGGCGTTGACTCGCGTGGTGTGACGGCGGCCGGGCGAGGCGGGCTGCTCGACGAGGATTTCGCGGAGGGTCCAGGGCCCAAAATGCCCCGCGCGCAAACCAGTGGTTTTACAAGCGATTTTGCCTAGCCGCGCGGGCCGTCGGTCAGCTGGACCTCGGAGTGGCGCGCCTCGGGGAGCTTGTTCGGGTAGTCGAGCGTGGAGTGCAGGCCGCGCGATTCCTTGCGCCGGCGGGCGCTCTCGATGATCAGGTGCGCGACCAGGGCCAGGTTGCGCAGCTCGATCAGGTCGCTCGTGATCTTGAAGTCGATGTAGTACTCGCGGATCTCGTCGCGCAGGATCTCGATGCGGCGACGGGCGCGCTCGATGCGCTTGTCGGAGCGCACGATGCCCAGGTACGACCACATGAAGCGGCGGATCTCCTCCCAGTTGAGGGTCACGACGATGGCGTCGTTGGAGTCGGTCGCGTTGCCCGACGACCACGGCGCGACGACGGCGGGCCGGATGCGGGGCGCGTTCCTGACCGCACCGGCCGCGCGCGTCGAGTACACCATGCTCTCGAGCAGCGAGTTCGACGCCAGGCGGTTGGCGCCGTGCAGCCCGGTGAACGCGCACTCGCCGATCGCATAGAGGCCGGTGATCGTCGTGCGGGCCTCGTGGTCGGTCTTGATGCCGCCGCACATGTAGTGCGCCGCCGGGACCACCGGGATGGGCTGCTTGGGGATGTCGATGCCCAGGCCCAGGCAGCGCTCGTAGATGTTGGGGAACCGGCCGCGCACGAACGCGCCGTCGAGGCCGGTCATGTCGAGGAACACCGAGTCCGAGCCCGACTTCTTGAGCTCGTTATCGATCGCGCGCGCGACGATGTCGCGAGAGGCGAGCGACTTCATCGGATGGTAGTGCTCCATGAAGGTCTCGCCGGTCGCGAGCCGGAGCACGCCGCCTTCGCCGCGCATCGCCTCGGTGAGCAGGAAGTTGCGGGCGTGGGGGTGGTAGAGCACGGTGGGGTGGAACTGCACGAACTCGAGGTCGCAGCACGCGGCCCCCAGCCGGTACGCCATCGCGACGCCGTCGCCGGTCGCGACGTCGGGGTTCGACGTGTAGACGTAGACCTTGCCGGTGCCGCCGCTGGCGAGCACGGTGGCGCGCGCGAGGATGGTCTTGACCTCGCCGCTCGTGCGGTCGAGGACGTAGGCGCCGAAGCACGCCGGGTCGCCGCCGTACTTGGCCATCGACAACAGGTCGACCGCGATGTGCTGATCGAGCATCGTGATGTTCGAATGGCGGCGCACGGCCTCGATCAGCGCGCGCTGGATCTCGCGACCGGTGACGTCCTGCCAGTGCACCACGCGGTTGTGGGTGTGGGCGCCCTCGCGGCCGAGGTCGAGCTCGCCGCTCGGGGCGCGCGCGAGCCGCACGCCGATATCGAGGAGGCGCTGGACCTGCGCCGGGCCATCGTTGACGCACATCTCGACGACGTCGCGGTCGCACAGGCCGTCGCCGGCGGCGAGCGTGTCGGCGATGTGCTGCTCGAAGCTGTCGGCCGGAGACAGCGCCGCGGCGACCCCGCCCTGCGCCCAGTTGGTGTTGGTGTCGTCGGCCTCCTTCTTGGTGGCGACGACGACGCGGCCGTGCTCGGCGGCGAGCAGGGCGAAGTTGAGACCGGCGATCCCAGATCCGATCACCAGGTAGTCGGTCTCCAGCGGTTCGGGCATGTGAGCTGCGACCATACAGCTTTTGCGCTCCTGTTGTAGGCGGGCTACGATTTCGGCGTGTCGCGGTGGATCGCTGTGATGCTCGTACTGGGGCTCAGCGTTGCTGCGCGCGCCGACGTGTACTCCTGGACCGACGAGGAGGGCGTCGTGCACTTCACGAACCTGAAGCCATCGGGGGGCAAGTGGAAAAAGGTCATGCTGGGGGGGCCCGATTTCGGGTCGAAGGCGAGCGCGCGGCGTGGAAACTGCGAGCGCTGCGACAAGGTCCCGGCCACCGATACCTCGCCGGAGCGCTTCCATCGCTACGACCCGTACATCCTCGAGGCGTCGCAGCTCTACCGCATCCCGGTGCCGCTGATCCGCGCGGTCATCAAGGTCGAGAGCGACTACGACACGCGCGTGGTGTCGTCGATGGACTGCAAGGGGCTCATGCAGGTGCACCCGGCGGTCGAGATCGACATGGGCGCGCAGGGCGACATCTTCGACCCGCGCACCAACATCATGACGGGCACGAGGCTCCTGCGCTGGCTGGCCAACCGCGTCGACGGCGATCTGGTGCTGACGATCGCCGGCTACCATGCGGGGCTCGGCTCGCTCGCCAAGTTCGGCTACACCGTGCCGCCGTACGAGTTCACGCGGAAGTACCTGAAGATGGTCCTCGACCGCTACTACCACTACAAGACCGAAGAAACGCGCGGCGCCGTTCGCTGATGTTGCGCATCTCGGTCAG
>DATIPJ010001139.1:0-11930 GCA_035472155.1 Kofleriaceae bacterium | reverse complement strand
GCGGTGATCGGGACGACGTTCACCACCGTGGTCGTGTTCGCGCCGCTGGCGCTGCTCACGGGCGTGACCGGCAGCTTCCTCGGCGCGCTCGCGGTGACGCTCGCGATCGCCGTGTTGCTGTCGATGGTGATCGCGGTGTCGCTGCGCGACTGGCGCGCCGGCCTGGTCGCCGCGATCCCCGTGCCGCTGACCCTGCTCGGCACGTTCGCCGTGATGCGCTGGCTCGGCGTGACGCTCAACCTCATGTCGCTCGGGGGGCTCGCCGTCGCGATCGGCCTGGTCGTCGACGACGCGATCGTCGTCACCGAGGGCATCGTGCGCCGGCTCGAGGACGGCCATCCGGTCGGCGAGGCGGTCGAGCTCGGCACGCGCGACATGTTCGCCGCCGTGATCGGCACGACGTTCACCACCGTGGTCGTCTTCGCGCCGCTCGCGCTGCTCACCGGCGTGACCGGCAGCTTCCTCGGCGCGCTCGCGATCACCCTCGCGATCGCCGTGCTGCTCTCGATGGTGATCGCGCTGACGCTGATCCCGATCCTCGCCGCCCGCCTGCGCGGCCGCCCGCGCCGTGCGCCGTCGGGCGAGGGCGATCGCACCGGGCGCCTGATCCGCTGGCTCGTTCGCCGCCGCGCGGTGGCGATCGCCGTGATCGCCGTCCTCGCGCTCACCGGCTTCCTCGCGTTCCGCAGCCTCGGCACCGGCTTCCTGCCGCCGATGGACGAGGGCGCGTTCGTGATCGACTTCTTCCTGCCCGCGGGGACCTCGCTCGAGGAGACCGCGCGCGCGACCGCGGTCGTCGACGATGTGCTCGCCGGAGCGCCCGAGGTCCTGGCGTTCACGCGGCGCACCGGCACCGAGCTCGGGCCCGCGACCGCGACCATGCAGAGCCGCGGCGACATCATGGTGCGCCTGGTCCCGCGCGGCCGGCGCGACGAGATCCGCGCCGTGATCGACCGCGTGCGCGACGAGCTGCACGGCAAGGTGCCCGAAGCGCGCTTCGAGTACGTGCAGGTCCTGCAGGACGTGCTCAACGATCTGCAGGGCAGCCCGGCGCCGATCGAGGTCCGCGTGCTCGGCGACGATCCGCGCGCCCTCGAGGCGTACGCCGAGCAGGCGGGCGAGCGCCTCGAGAAGCTGCCCGAGCTGGTCGACGTGTTCGACGGCCGCGAGGGCCAGACGCCGATCCTCGACGCGCGCAGCATTCACGCCCAGCTCGCGCGCCTCGGCACCGATCCGCAGGCCGTCGGCAGCGACCTCCAGATCGCGCTCGCCGGCCGCGAGGTCGCGCAGGTCCTTCTGCCCGAGCGCACGCTCGGGGTGCGGCTGCGCTACCCCGACGAGATTCGCTACAGCGCCGAGGCGCTCGCGCGCTCGCCGATCGCGTATGGCCCGCGCGCGCTGCCGCTCGGCCAGGTCGTCGCGTTCACCCGCCCGCTCGCCCCCGCGGTGCTGCGCCGCGACGGCCTGCGCTCGGCCGTGCTCATGACCGCGTCGACCCGCTCGGGCGACCTCGGCGGCGCCGAGGCCGCGGTGCGCGAGGCGCTGCGCGGCATTCCGGTTCCGCCGTCGGCGCAGATCGAGATCGGCGGCCAGGCGGCCTCGGCCCGCGCCGCGCGCGGCGAGCTCGTCGCGGTCGCCCTCACGGCCGTCGTGCTCGTGCTGCTCATCCTCATCCTGCAGCTACACTCGCTGCGCTATGCCGCCGTCGTGCTGATCGGCGCGCCGCTGTCGACGGTCGGCGGCCTGCTCGTCCTCGCCGCCACCGGCATCGCCCTCGACGTGTCATCGATGACCGGGCTCATCCTCCTCGTCGGCCTCGTGGTCAAGAATGGCATCCTCCTGCTCGAGAACGCGCAGCACCAGCTCGCCGACGGCCACGACCTGCAAGCCGCGCTGATCGCCGCCGCGCGCCGCCGCCTGCGCCCGATCCTCATGACGACCGCGGCCACGCTCGCCGGCCTCGCGCCGCTCGCGCTCGGCCTGGGCGCCGGCGCCGAGCTGCAGCGCCCGCTCGCCGTCGCGGTGATCGGCGGCCTGACGCTGGCCACGCTGGTCACCCTCGTCGTCACGCCCGGCCTGACTGCGCTGTTCGCCCGCCGCTACACACCGGCGAGCGAGGGCTCGAGCCGCTCGTAGCCCTGGTCGGTCGCCCACAGGTCCATCGAGAGCGAGCACAGGTCGTCGACCTCGGGGATCGCCAGCCCGTCGACGGTCAGATCGATCGACTTGATGTAGCGCTGGCAGCTGTCGCACGCCTCGATGCGCACCGCCGGATGCCGCTCGGTCTGATACACGGCGAGCTTGTCGGGCGTGGCCTCGCCGCAGCCGGCGCACGCAATGCGCCCGAGCGTGCACTCGGTGCCGCAGATCGCGCAGCCCAGGAACCGCTGCGCCGCCTCGTCGCCGGAGCCCGAGCGCCGCCAGCCGATCCACGCCGGCCCGCCACACCGCGTGCACGCGCCCGGTCCGCTCGCCGGACGCGCCGGCGGCTCGGGCGACACGCCGGTCGACGCCAGCGTCTCGGCGTACGGCCGCAGCAGCGCGCGCGCCAGGTAGTCGGTGCGCCCGGAGCGCGCGTCCTTCCACCACGCGCGCAGGCGATCGGCGCCCTGGCTGCGATACGCGTCGACGTCCGCGCGCAGCCCGGGCGGCCCCTGCGTGCCTGCGAACCCCGCGATCGCCTCGAGCGTGCGCACAAATCCGGGCAGATCCTCGTCGAGCACGCCGCTGAGCGTGCGCCCGGCGAGCGCGCCCGCGACCTCGGCCTGCGCGCGGTAGAGCCCGGCGGCGAACACCAGTGGAGCTGCGTCCGCTGCGCCTTCGGCGAGCTGTAGCGCTCGCGCCGCGCGCCGCTCGAGCGTCGCCGCGACCGTGGTGTCGCGATGGAGCCAGCTACTTCTTGGCGCCATCGGCGGTGGCGGCCTCGCGTGCCTCGCCGGTGCTCTCACGGTACCAGCGCGGGTGGTGCAGCTTCGCCCAGTCCTTGGTGACCGTGCCGCGCGTCATCGAGCGGAACGTCCCGGGCAGCGCCGCGGTGCCGAGATAGATGTGCACGACGATCGCGACGGCGAACAGCAGGAAGCCGGCATCGTGCAGCACCCACGACAGCCCAGACAGCCCAGCGAGCCGCACGCCGGTCCAGGCCGGCCACCACATCACCACGCCGGTGAGCAGCAGCAAGAGCGCGAGCAGCGCGACCAGGTAGAAGAAGATCTTCTGGCCGCCGTTGTACTTGCCGACGTCGGGATCCTCGCCGGTGTGGAACATGTAGGCCAGCGCCTTGGGCCCGAGCCAGCCCCAGTCCTGCTTCTCCATCCGCATGTCCTTCACCCAGAGGAAGAACATCGCCATCGTGGTGAGGAAGAAGCCCAGGCCGAGCCACGGGTGCAGCCAGCGACAGACGGCGAGGCCGCCGAACGCGTGCGCCATCCAGCCGAAGATCGGCGACCAGATCGGCATGCCCGTGAACAGCAGCGCGAAGAACAAGATCGCCGTCGACCAGTGCACCACGCGCGTCGAGAGCCGGTGGCGCACGATGTGCTCGCCGATCACGGCGCCCTCGGGGCCGTTCACCGTGGGCGTCACCTCGGGCTGGGGTGCGGCGGGCTCCTTGGGCCCATAGCGCAGGAAGTGGCCGAGTGTCGCGGCCACCGCGCCGCCCATCGCGAGCAGCCCGATCGGCTTGAGCAGCTTCTTGGTCACCCACACCGACGCGGGGATCGTCGGATTGGCCGGCAGCCCGTACCACTCGGGGTGATCGCCGTGCGCGAGCACGCTCACCACCGCGGTGCCGCCGACGCCGGGCGGATCGTAGAGCAGCGCGTTCGGATGCCCGTTGGCCTTGAGCGTCAGGACGCGCTGCTCGCCGAGCGCGACCATGTCTCCCTTGGTGCCGAACTGCAGGCACCCGGTCGGGCACGCCTTCACGCACGCCGGCTCGATGCCGACGCTGACGCGATCGACGCACAGCGTGCACTTGGCCATCTTGCCGGTCTTCTCGTGGAACCTCGGCACGTCGAACGGGCAGCCGGTCGCGCACAGCCCGCAGCCGATGCACGCGTCGGGGTTCACGTCGACGATGCCGTTCTCGTACTGGATGATCGCGCCGGGCGCCGGGCACGCCTTGAGGCAGCCGGGATCCGCGCAGTGCATGCACTGATCCTTGCGCATCAGCCACGCCAGCACCCCGTCGCGCTCTTCCTCGCGGAACTTGATCAGGTTCCAGAAGTCGGCGTGGAGCGTCGGCATCGTCTGGTACGTGCCGGTCTGCTTGGTGCTCACCAGCTGCAGGTCGTTCCACTCCTGGCACGCGACCTCGCACGCCTTGCAGCCGATGCACGTCGTGGTGTCGATGAACTTGGAGACGGCGGGCAGCGTGCGGATGCCGGTGCTCTCACCGCGCATGGCCGCCGAGCGCTGCTTGATCTCGAGCTGAGGCGAGTTGCTCATGACTTCCTCACCCCGTCGGACTTTTCGAGCTGGACCAGGAATGCCTTGTACTCCGGGGTCCAGGTGTTGGGATCGATCGCGGACGGCGTCACCATGTTGGCGAGCGGTCCGGTATGGCTCTTGTCACCGGCGAAGCCCCAGTGGATCGGGAAGCCGATCTGCCAGATCTCCTTGCCGTCGATCTTCAGCGTGGGCAGGCGCTTGGTCACCATGGCCACGCCGTGGACCTCACCGCGCGCCGAGCGCACGACGACCTGGCTGCCGTTGACGATGCCCTTCTGCTGGGCGAGCGCCTCGGGGATCTCGACGAAGAACCCGGGCTGCAGCTCGTTGAGCTTGCCGTTGGCGTGGTGCTGCGTCCAGTAGTGGAAGTGCTCGGTCAGGCGGTACGTCGTGCACACGATCGGGAACTTGTCGCGCGAGCCGTACACGTCCTTGTCGGTCGTGAACTTCTTGAACGCCGGGTTCGATGTGACCTTGGGATGCAGCACGTTGTCGACCGGCGCCTCGACCGCCTCGTAGTGCTCGGGGAACGGTCCGTCGTTGAGCGGTGAGAACAGCCGCGCGACGCCCTCGGGCAGCATGATGAATGCGCCGAACGTCCCCGGCGGCGAGTCGGGCTTGATGTCGGGCACGTCGCCGACCCACGCCGAGCCATTCCACCGCACGCCGCTGCGCGTGGGATCCCACGGCGCGCCCGCGGCATCGGCCGAGGCGCGGTTGTACATGACGCGGCGATTCGCCGGCCACGAGAACGCCCAGTTGTGGAACATGCCCAGGCCCGTCGGGTCGGCGGTGCTGCGGCGCTGCGCGTTGTTCCCGGCCTCGGTGTAGACGCCCGAGTGCAACCAGTTGCCGCACATCGTCGAGCCATCGTCGCGCAGCTCGCCGAAGCCGTTGACCTGCTGGCCGGCGGCGCGCACGACCTTCGTCGGATCCTTGGGATCCATCAGGTCGACGAGCGCCTTGCCGTTCATCTCCTTGAGCACCTCGCCCAGGTCCGGGTTGGCCGGGTTGGTGTACGCCCACGAGATGTTGAGGACCTGCTCGGGGCGCTTGCCGCCCTCTTTCTTGTAGAGGTCGCGCACTGCGATCACCAGCCGCGCCACGATCTCCTGATCGGACTTGGCCTGGCCCGGCGGATCGGAGGCGCGCCACTTCCATTGCAGCCAGCGCGCGGAGTTGGTGAACGTGCCGTCCTTCTCCGCGAACGACGCCGCAGGCAAGAGGTACACCTCGGTCTGGATCTTGTCGGGCGGCGGCCCGTCGTACTCGGCCGGCGACTTCCAGAAGATCGCGGTCTCGGTCTCGACGTTCTCGACGACGACCAGCCACTTGAGCTTGGCCAGCGCGGCGACCATCTTCTTCGAGTTCGGCCCCGTGCCGACCGGGTTCATGCCGAACGTCAGGAAGCCCTCGGGCGTGGGCTCCTCGCCGCCCGCGCGGGTCGACTTGCCGCGGTACATGTCGTCGAACATCCACATCCACGAGTAGTTGCCGTCGACCTTGGGCAGCCACGCGTAGCCGAACTCGTTCTCCACCGTGGCCGCGTTGCCCCACATCGACTTGAGCAGCGACACCATGAACTTGCCGGCATTCGTCCAGTAGTTCATCGATGCCCACGCCTGCTTGTTCAGCGTCGTGGGGACCATCCCCTCGCTGTACTGGGTGAGCGTCTGCTGCGGGCCCGTCGGCGTCTTCAAGTAGCCCGGCAGGATCTCGAACGTGCCGGCGGTGTCGGTCGCGCCCTGGATGTTGGAGTGGCCGCGGAACGCGTTGACGCCACCGCCGGGCCGGCCGACGTTGCCGAGCAGCAGCTGCAGCATCGCGGCCGCGCGGATGATCTGCACGCCGGTCGAGTGCTGCGTCCAGCCCAGCGCATAGGTGATCGTGCCGACGCGCTCGGCGTTGCCGGTCGAGGTGACCATCTCGGCGACCTTGAGGAACGACGCCTTGGGTGTGCCGCAGATCCGCTCGACCATCTCGGGCGTGTAGCGCGCCACGTGCTTCTTCAAGAGCTGGAACACGCAGTGCTCGTCGGCCATGGTCGGGTCGACCTTGTAGGCCTTCGACGTGTCATCGGCGGCGTACGCCCAGGTCGTGCGGTCGTACTCCTTCTTTTCCTCGTTGTAGCCCGAGAACAATCCATCGTTGAACTCGAACTTGTCGTTGATCACGTACGCGGCATTGGTATGGAGCTTTACGTAATCCTCGTGATAGCGCTTGTTCTCGAGCGCATATCGAATGATGCCGAGCAGGAATGCGATGTCCGTGCCCGGGCGAATCGGCGCATAGAAGTCCGCCACGGCGGCCGTGCGCGTGAAGCGGGGGTCGACGACGACCAGCTTCGCGCCGCGGCCGCGGCGAGCCTCCATGAACCACTTGAAGCCGACGGGGTGATTCTCCGCGGGGTTGCCACCCATGGCCAGGATGACATCCGCATTCTTGATGTCGACCCAGCCATTGGTCATCGCACCGCGGCCAAACGTGGCGGCCAAACTGGCCACCGTGGGACCGTGTCAAACACGTGCTTGTGTGTCTCGATACGGTACTCCCCAGGACGTCAGTGCCTTCCACTGCAAGAAGTTGAACTCGTTGGTATCGGTGCAGCCACCGATCCAGGCGATGCCCGGTGTGCGGTTGACCGTCTCGCCCTTGGCATTGTTGGCGACGAACGTGCGGTCGCGCGTGTCCTTGACGTGCTTGGCGATCCCGGCGATCGCCTCGTCCCACGAGATGTCCTCCCACTTGGTGCTGCCCGGTCGACGCACCTGTGGCTTGGTGAGTCGATTTGCGTGGTGGATGTCGCCTTTGAGCGCCGCGCCCTTCGGGCACAGGCTGCCGCGGCTGATCGGATGGTCAGGATCGCCCTCGACGTGAACGACTGAAGGCGAAACGTTCTTCGCGCGATCGCCCAGCGTGTGAATGATGACGCCGCAGGACACAGCGCAATACGGACAGATACTGCGCGTCTCCGTGGTTCGAGCGATCTTGAGCTCGCGCATCTCTGCGCGCGCTCTCTTGAGGTCGAATCCAAGCGTTACCCCACCGGTCACTCCAGCCCCGAGCTTCAAGAAGGTCCTGCGATCCACGGGACACCTCCGGTGTTTCGTGCATCGTGGTCACACGGCGTGATCCTTGTCAAGAACGGCTCACGGAACCGCCTCGTGGTGGAACGAAGCTTTCGCTCGACGGAGAGCGCGAAGCGCGGAATGGGATCGATGCTGCTGCGTGTGACACTCGATCTGCGAGGAATGCCCGGTGGGGCAATGTGCCCCCAGGTGGGTGAACGCTCGCGTCAAGGCATTGTAGTGACGTAGATTCGCAATCGCCGGAATGACCAACCGTGGCGTCGGCCGGCGCAGTCGTCGCGCGCGGCGAGTGCGGATCATCGACTGGCATTTTCAAGGACCCACGTGCGTTCCTCGATCGCGGCGAGCGCGACCGTGCGCGGCGAGCGATCGAGGAACTGCAACATTCCCAAATGCGCACGGGAGCGCCTGGGCTCGGGTGCCTGCGGCAACATTGTGTTCGGATCCGAGCCCGCGGTCCGCGTCCCCGCACACTCGACATGTCCCCGCGGCGGGACGACGATTCGCTCGAAACGCGAAGCCCGGAAGGAGAGCTCATGACGAGACGTTCAGCATGGAAGGCCGCGATGGTCGTAGTGCTCGGCTGCGCGGCGCTCGCCGTCCCGCGCGCTGCGGAGGCCCGCATCACGCGGATCGAGATCACCCAGATCGAATCGCCGGCGTTCGGCGGGGCCTCGTTCGGCGAGGTCGGCGCCTACGAGAAGCTGATCGGCCGCGCCTTCGGCGAGGTCGACCCGCAAAACGCGCAGAACCGCGTCATCACCGACATCGAGCTCGCGCCGCGCAACGCGCGCGGCATGGTCGAATACTCGACCGGCATCCTGATCCTGCGCCCGGTCGACCCATCCAGAGGCAATCGCCGGCTGTTCTACGAGCTGACCAACCGCGGCGTGATCCTGACGCTGCGCGCGTTCAACGAGAGCCCGAACCCGTCGACGACCAACCCTGCCGCGGCCGACGCCGGCAACGGGTTCCTCATGCGCCAGGGCTACACGCTGCTCTACAGCGGCTGGGACCTCAGCGCGGTCGGTCCGTTCGCGTCGAGCTATCCGATCGCCGTCCAGCGCGACGGCTCGCCGATCGTCGGCCCGTCGGTCGAGGAGATCATCTTCGACAACCTGCCGCCGACGCCGCAGCCGCTCACCGCGACCCTCAGCTATCCGGCGGCTGCGCTCGACACGGCACAGGCGACGCTGACCGTGCGCACGCACTATGGCGACGCGCAGACCGCGATCCCGGCGACCGGCTGGCGGTTCAACGACGCGCGCACGATCCAGCTGTTGCCCGAGGGCACGCGGTTCGCCACCGGCGCGCTCTACGAGATCGAGTACCAGGCACGCGATCCGGTGGTCGCCGGCCTCGCGCTGGCCGCCGTGCGCGACATCCCGGCGTTCCTCCACCATGCCACCGCCGACGACACCGGCGCCGCCAACCCGCTCGCCGGGCGGATCGACCGGGTCATCGGCCACGGCATCTCGCAGCCGGCGCGGTTGCTCCACGACTTCGTCCGCCTCGGGTTCAACCGCGACGAGCGCGGCCACCAGGTATTCGACGGCATGCTCTACTACATCGCAGGCCCGAGCAGCGGATTCTTCAACTACCGCTTTGCCCAGCCGTTCCGCACCCACCGCCAGCACATCGGGCGGTGGACTCCCGAGCGAGTGTTCCCGTTCGCCAACCAGCTGCTGTTCGATCCGGTCACCCACCAGTTCGGCGGCCGGCTGGTCCGCTGCACGCTGACCGGCACCTGCCCCAAGATGCTCGAGGCCAACTCCGCCAACGAGTACTGGGTCAAGGGCGGCTCACTGGCCCACACCGACACCCTCGGCCACGACCTCCTGTTCGACGCGCCCGGCGTTCGCACGTATCTATTTTCCAGCCTGCCGCACTCGACTGCCACCGGCCCGGCGATCTGCGAGCAGAACCGAAACCCGGTCTCGCCAAGCGCGGGACTGCGCGCGCTGCTGGTCGACCTCGACGCGTGGGTGAGCCATGGCACCCAGCCGCCGGCCACGCGCGTGCCGCGCCGCTTCGACCACACGCTCGTGCCCTCGCTGCCGCAGAGCGGCGTCGGCTTTCCGACCATCCCCGGCGTGCGCTACACCGGCCTGATGTCGACCGGCGACCTGTTCGACTTCGGCCGCCGGTTCGACGACGGCGTCCTCGACTTCCGTACCCAGGGCGGCGCGATCCGCTCGCCGGTCGTCGCGTCGCCCTACCCGGTGTTCGTCCCCGCGACCGACGCCGACGGCAACGACCTGGCAGGTGTCCGCTTTCCGGACGTTGCGGTCCCGCTCGCGACCTACACCGGCTACGGCTTCCGGGCTCCGGGCTTTGCAGGCCCTGACCTGTGCGACGCGTTCGGCCAGTCGATCCCGTTCGCGGCGACCCGGGCCCAGCGCGAAGCCGCCGGCGACCCGCGGCTGTCGATCGAGGAGCGCTACCCGACCCACGACGACTACGTCGCCAAGGTCCGCGCCGCCGCCGAGGCGCTCGGCCGCGACCGCTTCCTGCTCCCCGACGACGTCGACCGCATCATCCAGGCCGCGCAGGCCAGCACCGTCGGCAACTGACGCAGCTCAGAACGCCACGCGCTGGGCGCCGCGATCGACGGCCTCGAGGAATGCCTCGAGCCCGTGCACGTAGGTCTGCTGGTCGTCCCACATCGCCAGGTGGCTGCCGTTGGGGCACAACAGAAAGCTGCCGTGCTGGACCTGGGTCGAAACCCAGCGCATGTGCTCGGGGTCCATCGTGTCGTGTTTCGCGCCGATGACCAGGGTGGGCATCGCGAGCTTGGGCAGGTCGGCCTTGCGGTCCCACTTCTCGAGCAGCCCCGAGGCGCCGAACTCGCTCGGGCCCTGCATCAGGACATAGATCGAGCGGTTGATCCGGCCGAGCGCGCGATTGACCGCATCGGGCCACTCCTGCAGCCGGCACACGTGCTGATGATAGAAATTGGGAATCAGGATCTCCATGTAGCGCGGGTTCTCGTAGTCCCCGCGCGCCTCGAGCGCCTTGATCTCCTCCACCAGCTTGGGATCCATCTGCTTGGCGAGCACGTTCTCGGCGTATCGGTTGTAGTCCGGAACGCTCATCATCATGCTCGACAGGATGAGCCCCTTGAGGTGCTCGCCGTGGGCGAGCGCGTACTCGACCGCGAGGATCGCGCCCCACGAGTGACCGAGCAGGTAGAAGTTGTCCTTGTCGAGCCCGAGCGCGACCCGGACCTGCTCGACCTCGTCGACGAAGCGCGGGATGGTCCACAGCGACGGCTCGGTCGGCTGGTCGGAGTACGCCGAGCCGAGCTGATCGTAGTAGATGAACTCGATCCCCTTGCCCGCGAGCGGGGTCTCGAGCGCCTCGAAGTACTCGTGGGTCGCCGCGGGGCCGCCGTGCAGCAGCAGGACCTTGATGCGCGGATTCGAGCCGAACCGCTTCGTCCACACCTTGAAGTCGCCCTTGGGCGTATGGATCGGCACGAGCTTCACGCCGCCGGTCTGCGGGCCGGGGTCGGTCGATGCGAAGTACGACGCCAGCGTCGGCGACCCGGACGAGGCCGGATCGCAGCCGCCGAGGCCGAGGGCTGCGCCGGCCGCCATGCCGATGAGAGCAGATGCAAGACAGGCACGCATATCCTACGCTCGTACTCCGAACGCGCACGCGATGCCAGTCCGCAGCCGCCGGTTGCTCGACGCGGTGGCCGAAAAGACGAAAGGCCCCGACGAGCGGGGCCGGAGGGTCAGCTCAGCCGAGTACGGCCGAGCCCGCGACTACTGGTTGTTGACCGAGAAGTCGTCGACCGAGGCCTCGACGAGGCTGGCGGTCCCGTTGTCCGCGGCCGAGAACCGGAACCGGACCGTCTGACCCGCGAAGGCCGCCGGGATGTTGATGGTCCGCGAGCTGTACGTGGCGCCGACGTTGGTCGCTGCGCCGGGCACGTTGAGCAGCTGAGCGGTGGTGCTACCGACGATCTCGAGGCGGAAGAAGTCATCCGCCGCCGAGTTGTTCAGGTGCGCGAAGTACGACTGGAACGTCACCGAGCTGGTGCCGCTCGACGGGAGGGTGATCGCCGGCGAGGTGATCGTCGTGACGCCGCCGTCGACGTCGTTGGTGCCGGCGGCCGCGCCTGCTGCGGCAGCGGTCACCAGGGCGTTGACGCCGCTGGTGGTGGTGTTGTTCTGCGTGGTCACACCGCCGCTGGTGGTGCCAGCCGGGTTGCCGCGCTCCCACTGACCGGTGACGGCAGCGGGCGTGCCGGCCGCGGTCGTCCAGCCCTTGTTGGTCTCGAAGTCATCGCTGAACACGACGGTGCCACCGCCGCCGCCGCCATTGCATTCAGGCGGGACGGCGGTCGACGTGACGATCGCGGTGGTCGAGTTGGCGTTCGGC